>WJMR01000024.1 GCA_014727845.1 Ignavibacteriales bacterium | reverse complement strand
GCATATCGACCGAGCCGTGCGCATGAAAGAGGGCGAAGTCGAGCGACTCGCGAACCAACTCCAGCATAACGATCTCCTTCATCTCGCGGCTCATATCGAAGCGGAGATAGGTAAGCGTTCCGCCGGGAACAAATAGCCGCGGGAACTGCTCGCGCAACGCAATCTGCTCGTCCGCCCACGCGGTTAGCGCCTCGGAGTAGTAGCCGTGTCCCGTGAAGACGAGCATATCGTCGAGCTTGTCCGGCGCGCGTTTCGCGGCGGCGGCTTTGTGGAGGAACGAGGAGATCTCGTCGTACTTGTCGTCCCCGTGCGTCGGCGGACGAATGCGGCCGCTATAGAGTTCGCGTTCTATCGTCTGAGGCGAGGCGGCGGCGAGCGAGAAGTAGTGAACGAGAGGGCGCGACGTATCGGGACCGAGATACTCGAAGACGAGATCGAGGTCGTCGTAGTACCGGTCGCTCGGCACGGAGGAACGGAAGATCGGGTAACGAACCTGATCCATCTTGAAGGCGCTCGTGAGATGTTGACCGTCGCGGATCATCGCGATCGGCACGTCGCCGACGAGTACGAAACCCTCTATGGGCGGGTCGCTTTTCAGGAGGGTCGAGATCGTCGCGCGGACGTCCTGCGGTTGCTCCCAATTCTCCGCGACGATATACACGCCGAGGCCCGTCTCTTGGATCGAGGCGGCGTAGTCGCCGATCGCCGCGTCGCAACGGGCGTATGTCGCGTCGTCGGTTATGACGGCGAACGCCGTCGGCGAGTCGAGCGACGGAGTGAGAAACGTGTCTTGCCCGAACGCCGCGACCGTCGCGGCGGCGAGCCATATCAATATTAGATTACGCATAGAAGTTCCTATCGTAGGTTACTTAAGTAAAAGCGCCTTTTTGGTCAACGTCGTTCCGTTCGCCGAGAGACGATAGAGGTACGTTCCCGAGGCGAGCCCAGTCGCGTCGAGTCGGAAGGCGTGTTCGCCGGCTTCGGCGCGACCCTCAAAGATCGTCCGAACGCGACGACCGAGCATATCGTAAAGAACGACGGAGACGTCGGACGCGCGATCGAGAGAAAAGCGGATCGTCGTCGTCGGGTTGAACGGGTTCGGATAGTTTTGCGCCAGCGAGAACTCGGCTGGAGTTTCCGCGCGATCTTCGCGCGCGTCGAGCGTGACGTCGTCGCCGACGATCGTTCCGTCGGAAGTTCCGAGCGTCGCCTTGCCCGAGTCGGCGAAGGCGGCGGAGTAGAAATATAAATCGCCGACGAAAGTCGAATCGACCTCCCACGAGGCGCCTCCGTCCTCGGTCTTCATAATCTCGCCGCTGAAGGAGGCGACGTAGCCGACGTCTCCCTCGAACGCGACGGTATAGAAGGTTGAGTCGATTCCCGCGACGCCGTGATCGAGGTAATTCCACGTGGCGCCTTTGTCGGTCGTTATTTGGATGTTCTTATCGCCGACCGCGTACGCCGTCGAGCCGTCGATCTTGAACGCGTCCTCGAAATCTTTGGCGGAAAGATCGTACGGATCGCCGGAAATAGTCGCCTCGTTCCACGTCGCGCCGCCGTCGGTCGTGTGGAGGATCCAATGGTCCGGCGCGACGATCGCCGCGTTGTCGGCGTCGAACGCGACGAGACCGCCCGAAATATAACCCGGGCCCGCGCCCGTCCACGATTGCGTCCACGTATCGCCGGCGTCCGTCGTTTTCCATATCTCGTACTTGTCGTAGTCGCCGACGCTGAACCATGCGTATCCGACCGAGGCGTCGCCGAAGTCGATCCCGCCGGCTTTGTTGCGCGTGTTAAACGCGACCGCGTCGAGGACGTCGTTCCAATGATAGCCGCCGTCGGTCGTTCTCACGATGTGTCGGTTCTCCTTCGCGACGAAGCCGACGTCCGCGGAGAGCCACGCCATATCCGTCGCCTCGTTCTTGCCGGTCGAAGCGATCAGTCGCCACGGATGCCCCGCGCCGTTGAAGTTCCGCAAGAAATCGCCGTTCCGCGTAATAGCGTATCCGACGCCGCCGACGTATTCGAGATCGACGATTGCGCTGATCGGTTTGAGCGGCGGCTGCGTCCACGTGGCGCCGAAATCCGACGAGCGGACGACGTGCGAGCCCGTGCCCACCGCGACGAGGTTGTCTCCCGAGCCGCTTACCGCGCGCAGTCCGAAGGCGTAGTCGGCGGAACTCGGCGCCCAATCGGCGCCCGCGTTCGTCGTCGTATAGAAGAAGGGTTTGGAAAAACCGTTGCTTCCCGCGGAGACGAGATTGTTATCGTCCTTAACGTACGCGTCTTTCGGGCGATCGAAGGCGTTGCCGGAGGAGACTTTCGTCCACGTCTCGCCGGCGTTGGTCGTCTTGTAGGCGGGCGTTTTTATGTTGTGGAACTGGCTTCCCTCGCCGATCGCGATCGCCGTCGAAGCGTCGAGCCAGCGAACGGCGTGACACTTACCGAAGAAAAAGTCGGTGGGCATACCGGCGTCCAACCACGTCTCGCCGCCGTCGGTCGTGTACTTGAATTTCTCTCGGTCGTCGCCGACGATCGCGCCCGCCGTCGCGCTTCCGAACTCGACGTCGCGCCAGCGGTGGAACGTCGTCGAGAAGTTGGAGTCCTTTACCGCCCACGTAAGGCCGCCGTCGGTCGTTTTTAGGACGAAGTTATTCTTGGAATCGCTTTGCAAGACGAACCCGACGTTCGCGTCCAAGAAGAATAAACCGTCGCAATACTTAACGGTGTAACCCGTCATCAGATCGGCGAACACGACTTCGCTCCATGTCTCGCCGCCGTCGGTTGTGCGGAGGATGGATCCCGCCTCGCCGCCGAGGTAGTTGTTGCCGACGCCCGCCCAGCCGACGTTTTCGTCCACGAAGAAGATTTTGCAGAGGTCTTTCGTCGTACCGGAATTCTGCCGCGTCCACTCCAATCCGCCGTCCTCGGTTTTGTAAATCATACCGTCGTCGCCGACGAGCCAACCGAGGTCGGCGGAGACGAAGTGAACGTCCTGCAGGTAGCCGTCGAAATCCGGTTCGTTAACGACGATCCACTGCGCGTAAAGCGAAAAGGACGCGAAGACCGCGAGAGTCGCGGTGATTAGTAATAGTCGCATAGCGTTCTCCATTAATAGGCGTTGAATAAAATACCAAAGGCGAGGCGCCATTCGACGCGCTCGTCTGCGTCGGCGCGCAAGGCGCGTCGGCGAAGGCGAAGGGAAAACTCGGTTTGATCGCGGAAGCGTTGTCGTAGTTCGACGGACGCGTCGATTTCGTCGGCGTCTTGAAGATAATAGAGAACGTCGGCGACGCGTCGGTCGAGGAAAAAGTCGGTCGCGTCGTCGCTCGTCTCGAGTTCGCCTCCGTCGGCGTCGTGACGGCGGTAGGCGCCGGCGAGTTTGACCTCGAGCGTTTCGGATACGCGCCACTCGGCGCCGAACGTCGCGCCCGTCGTTAAGCGGGTCGTCTCCCAATAAACGGCGGAGTAGTAGTCGTGCCGATCGACGTCCTCGCCGCGCACGCCGAGTTCGACGGCGAAGGTCGCCTCGTCGAGCGCGTCATACTCCACGCCGACGTCGCCCGACCAGCGGTCGATTCGCGACTCGGACATTTTCGTGTCGTAGCGGGGGTGTCGCGCGTAGGCGTCCTCCCATCCGAACGAGGCGCGGGCGCCGGCTCTCGCCGAGGCGCTTGGTTCGAACAACCCGCGCGTTTCGAAGTTTGCGACCGTCGCCTGCCAATATCCTTCGGGTTGCGGACGGTTCGCGTCGTCTTTGATCGAGGAACGTTCGGTACCGTAGGAGCCGTCGAAGATCACGCGCGCGTGGTCGTTTGTTAACAGGAATTCGCCGCCCGCGAAGTAGCCGTTGCGATAGACATAGCGCGTCTCGACTTTCTTGCGGATGACGCTCGGAAAATCGTAGCCGCGAATTTTCAAGAGGATCGTTTCGTCGTAAAGGGCGCCTTGGTCTTCTCGGTAGTTAATCTCCTCGTTGCGGTCGTAGCCGCGCCATTGCAGCCCAAGCGCGAGCGTCTCGTTCAGTCGCGCCCCAACGCCGATGGTTCCCTCGAGGTCGCGGTGGAGCGAGGTGGGACGCGGCGCGACTTCCTTCAGCCCGTCGTCCACGCCGTAGTCGAGCCGCGTTCCGAAGAAGTATCGATCGGCGAACGCGGAGCCGTATTCCGCCTCCAACACGATGCCGTTATAGCGCGTGCGCCCCGTCGTCGAGTCGCCGAGGAGGTAGGGCGATCCGCTTTCGTAGTCGCGCACGGCGATCCACTCCCACTCCCGACGCTCCAAACGCCGCGCGGCGAAGGAACCGCGAAAGATTCGACTCTCGCCCAAATGCTTTTTTCCCGAGAAGAGGAGTTGGTAGAGACGCTCGCCGCCGGGATCGACGAAGCGTTTGTAGTCGCCCGCGTCGTCCGTGAAGATTGAGGCGACGTCGAGGCGTTCGTCGTGCGTCTCGTCGTGCAGCCATGCGGGGTTGCGCCCGTCGTAGTAGGGTGTGACGGGACGCGCGTCGAAGACGGTCTCGAAGAGGGGCGTCGGTTGTTCTATGCTCTGGGCGAGCGCCGACGCGACGAGCCCGAACGATATGGCGAGCGCGCGCCTCATTGGTCTCCTTGTGTATAGTGCCATTCCGGCGTCGGATCCTCGATGACGGTGAAGTCGAGCGAGGAGTTGTTCTGATCCCGCAGACGGAATTCGGTCGCCGTCGGATCGACGATCCGCTCCATCGACTTGCCCGTGTAAAACTCAATGCCCCCCGTTACGCCCGCGTCAACGCCGGGGTAGAGGGTCTTCTCGTCGAGTTCGGTCACGTCGTCGAGATACTCGACGCCGTCGATGACGGTGGAGATGGGCACGAGGATCTGGTCGTCCCGCCATATCACGGAGTCGAGCGCCATATCGGCGATTACCAAGCCCTCCTTCTCGCCGCCGATGAGCCAGTCGTAGCCGCTGGATTGATAGAGCATAAGCATGTTCGGGACGCCGGGGTTGTCCACGTCGGGCGCGTCGTTCTTGAAGAACTCGAACGAGACGCCGCTTAGGTCCACGCTCTCGGGCGCGTTAATGCGGTGATCCATTCCGTCCTCCGCGCAGACGACGAACTCGCCCGGCTCTATCGGATAGTCGTCGCCGTCGCCCGGGAAATACCAAACGGTTTTGCTATGCACGAACTCGGAGTCGTCCACGTAATTGAGTCCGAGGTAGCTCGAGTTATACACGCGCGCGATCGTCAGTCCGTCGAGGTAGAGCGTCGAGTCGGAGTTGTTGAAGACCTCGACGTATTTATCGTGATAGTAGAGACCCGCGTCGGGAGGACCGCACGCGTAAATCTCGCTGATGAGGAGCGGCGCGTCGGCGCGGATGTCGTCGAGACGGATCGTTAGCGGATCGGCGACGTCGGCGCGGAGTTCGACGATTCCTTGGCTCGCGTTGACGAGCGTGTGGTGCGGCGAGGCGAATCCGAAGACGGCTTCGTACTCGTCCGGCGAAAGGGGACGACGCGCGGTGACGACGTAGTCGTCCGAGATCGCCCGCTCGAGTCGCGCGGTTCCCGTCGAGTCGGCGACGAGCGTGTACGTGTTTTGAAGCGAAACGGATTTGAGCGTGATCGTCGCGAAGGGCACGCGGGACGAGCCGTAGATTTGCTCGAACGCGTTCGCGTCGGATGCGTCCTCGACGATCAGCTCGAACGTCTTGAGGCGTTCGGCGGCTCTCGGCTCCTCCTCGCCGACGAGAAAATCGCACCCGACGAAGGGGAGCGCCGCAAACGCCGCTAATAGCGGGACTATTCTCATTGTCGATTCCATAACCCTTTGAGCGACGCGTGAAACTCCAGACCGTAGAAAATCGACGGGTTGCGTCGCGAATATGTCGGCGTCGTCGGGGCGCTTCGCGCGCTCTCGTAGAGGGGCCGATCGTTAAAAATGTTGTTGACGAAAAAGCTAATCGCCGCGCCCGTCCATAACCCTTTCGTCACCTTCAGGTTGACGAGCCACTTGTTCGGACGGTCTTCGGCGTTAAGTTGCCACGGCTCCACGTATCGTCGGAGCTGCGAATAGCGCGGGTCGGCGCGTTCGGCGTCCGCGAAGCGAACCTCCTCGCCCTGTCGCGAGTAGTAGCCGATCGCGAGCGTGTCGTCGTAGCCGATACGGTCGTCGTAATCGACGAGCGCTTGTTGGACGTGGATCGTCGCCCACATCCCGAGCGACTCGGACTGCACTTCGAGACGGTAGTTGATCAGCAACTCCTTGGAAAAATACTCGACGTCGCTATAGATCGGGATCGCCTCGAAACCGAGCGCCTCCACGAATCGCTTGGTTCCCAACGAGTAGTCGTCCTCGGCGCCGCTTCGCGTCTCGCGGTAGGAGGCGTCGAATTTGAAGACCGCGTCGATCGGGGGGAGCCGCCGCGTCTTGAATCCGACCTCGACGCCCTTCGTCGTGCGCCACCCTTTGTTGGCGTAGCGCGAGTAGCTATCGAGCAGCGTGTCCTTCGCGTAGGCGCTTTCCGTTTGGGGCCAATCGGGGAAGGAGCGCTTGTAGAACGTCGTCGGAACGCTGAAGGTCGTGAAGCCGTCGCGCGTGTCCGCGTAAAACCCCGTCGCCGTCAATCCCGCGTCGTCCCCGATCTGCCAGTCGATCGACGCCTCGTATTTCTGTTGCCGATACGCTTGCAAGTCGGGGTTGGCTTGCGGACGCACGTAGGTCGAGACGATCGAGAAGTTGCTGTCGGGTTGGAGCGGATCGACGACGCTCACCGTGTCCACGATGTCGTAGTATTTATCTTGCGCGAAGATCATTCCCATCGGGGGGGATTTGGCGGTGGCGCCGTAGCCGAGCCGAATCTGCGCCGTCGGTATCGGGTTAAAGGAGAAGTTGAGGCGCGGGTTGAGGAAGGAGCCGTTCGCCGACTCGATCAAGTCGCCGCCTCCCCACAATCCCGCAACGTCCATACCCTCGGGTCGGAACGCCTCGTAGCGGACGCCGACCTGCAACGTGAACGGGAAGACGATCCTCCCGGTTACCTTATCCTCCGCGTAGAAGCTCAAGATTTGGTAGTGCGGAATTTCCTCGTACGTGCGCACGCGCGGCGAGGGAATGGAAAGCGACGGGGGGAAAAGGGGATCGAAAACGACGCCGTCGCCTTTGTTGAAATCGTCGCGCCAGGTCGCCCCGACAATCCACTTGTGGAGGAGGTCGCCCGTGAAAAATCCGCTCGAATACTTCGCGTCGGCGTAGAGGTTCCAGACGTCGCCTTTGATCCACTTCTTTCCGAGGTAGGATCCGAAGACGATACGCCCTTCTTGCGCGCCCTCCTCGCGGCGATCGGAGATGACCATATTGTCGCGGGAGACGAGTTGTTGTTCGTAGCTATCTTGCGCGGTGTAGGAAGCGGAAAGGACGCCCTCGAATTGGGAAAAGTCGTCGAAGGCGTAGTCGAAGTTGCCGGTGTACTTGAGGTTCACGTCCTCGTTATACCACGCCTCGCGGAGCGCGTAGCCGGGCTGCTCCTCGCGGTTGTCGAACGCGCGCGTATAATAGAAGACGCTTCTCGTTTTGAAATCGTCGTAGCGTCGTTCGGCGGAAAGGCGCGCGGCGAGCCGCGTGTAGCCGTCGCCCTCGATGCGGACGTCGCGTTGGGAGTTGGCGAGGTTGACGCTGCCGTTGAGAACCCATTCGCCGAATCGCTCGCCCGCGGCGAGGTTTGACTCGTACACGTTCGGGTTGTATTTCATCTTCAAGCGCGGCGATTGCGGCGCGGAGGAGGTCTTGACGATCAGCAACCCGTCCACGAGGTCGCCGTATTCGGCGCCGGGCACGCCTCGGATCACCTCGACTCGCTCGACGTTCTCGGCGGGGAGCGCTCGGAGATCGACGCCCGAGTTGGCGGTCGAGTATCCGACGCCGACTTGGAGGTTGGCGTTGTTGGAGACGGGCGCGCCGTCCAACGTAATCTGCGCGCCGACGGCGTCGCCGCCTCGGATCGACGCTTGCTCGGCGGAGTTGAGCGTCGGGTTGGACGTCTCGACGCCCGGCGTCAGCTCGAGGACGTCCCCCAAGCTCGACGCTTGCATATGTTCGATCTCGCCCGCGGAAATAGTCGTCTTCGTCTCGGGATCGAGCGGCATGAACTCGGCGTCGGCGGTCACCGTCACGCCGCCGATCTCGAAGTATTCGCTTTCGAGACGGTAGTCGCGCTCGAGGGTTTCGCCCGGCGCGACGTCGATCGTGTCGTAAAGGGTTTTATATCCGACGTAGGAGATCGCGAGCACGTCGGCGCCCGCGTCGGCGGGAATGACGAACTCCCCGTCCGCGTCGGAGGCGGCGCCTCGGTTGGCGCCTTGGAGGAGCGCGTTGGCGCCCATCAGCGGTTCGCCCGTCTCGGCGTCGAGCGCGCGTCCCTTAAGGGTTCCCCGCGATTGGCTTAGGGCGGTTGCGGGTAGGATAAGCAGCCCGACGAGGGCGATATATACGACGAAATAT
Organism: Ignavibacteriales bacterium; assembly: GCA_014727845.1. GTDB lineage: Bacteria > Bacteroidota > Ignavibacteria > Ignavibacteriales > Ignavibacteriaceae > WJMR01. The sequence goes on along the minus strand of WJMR01000024.1, from coordinate 7,208 downwards.
TGTCTCATTGTAGGAAAACAAGATACAAAAAAACGCGGACTCTCGCTCGGAGAGCCCGCGTTGAAATCGCGTGAAAACGGCTTACTTCAGGAGAAGCATCTTCTTGGAGAAGACTTTGCCGTCGGCGATAATCCGGTAGATATACGCGCCGCTCGCTAAACCGGAAGCGTTGAAGCGGATTTCGTAATCGCCCGCGCGCATGTTCTGGTCCTCGAGGATCGAACGTACTTCTTGACCGAGCATGTCGTAAATGCGGAGATCGACGTTCGCCGCTTGCGGCAATCCGAAGCGAATAGTCGTCGTCGGGTTGAACGGGTTCGGATAGTTCTGATCGAGATAGAACCGCTCCGGAACCGCGGCGGTTTCCTCGTCCGCGCCGACCGTTACTTCCGTCCACCCAAGCGCGCCGGCGCGCTCGATGGCGAGACGGGCGTTCAGGTCGATCTCGGCGTGGTCGTCGCCCGCGACGATCGCGAAGGTGGCGTACTTAACGTCCCACCCGGCTTGCAACGTGTCGAGGTTCGTGCCGATCCATTGGCGGCAGTCGATGTCCGTCGGCGCCGGTTCGGCGTCTATCGTCGAGATGAAGCCGACCGACTCTTGGCGCACGTTGGCGACGCTGCCGAATTCGGAGTATTTATCCGTAGTCTTCATACCCGCCAAGCCGGAGACGGCGACGACGCCGAACGCCGGTTGGCCGTCGTCGGTGACGTAGCTCAAGTGAGCGTCGGGCACGTAAACCGCGTCGTTGGTCTGGTAGCTGTCGATATCCCAATCCATGAACAGACCCGCGTGGAAGTCCGCCCAAGCGGTGTCGCTCATATTGGTGTAGGCGTAGCGGAGGAAGACGTACGGATCGCCCGTGTTCGAGTACGACTCTTGCAGAACCTGCACGCCGTAGGGAACGGGGGAGGTCGCGTCGCTGACCGCCGCTTTGGCGATTTGATCGAACTCGGCGCTCGCGTCGAAGCCGAGACCGAAGTTCGCCAATAAGGGCTCTATGCCCTCGGTGGCCGTCGCGCCGTCGTCGCCCAAGCTGCCGAAGCTCTTGAGCATACCGTTGACGGAGCCGCGCGCTTCGTTGCCGAAGATTAAGCCGCCGCCCCAGACGCCGTTGGTTCCTTTCCAGTTGATGCCTTGCGGCAACGATCCGCCGCCGTTGTTCGGACCGCCGATCGAACCGTCGTTATAGACGGTTACTTCGAGGTCTCCGGTTTCGTGGACGAGCGCCGCGAGCGGCTCTTCGACCGCGGGACCCCATCCGAGCTGCTCGGCTTTAACGCGCGCTTGGTTCGCCGCGCCTTCGGCCGCCATTTGGTTCGGGTCGGCGATGATGGCGAACGTCGCCCACGCCGTGTCGCCCGGCGCGATGTCGCCGATGTTCTGACCCTGCCACGTGCGGCAGTCGATGCCTTGCGGCGCCGCGTTCGTGTCGAGCTCGGCGAGATACGTCAACGCCTCGGCTTCGAGCGCCTCGACGGTGCCGAAAGCGGAATACTTATCGGACGTCTTGAAGCCCGTCATATCGCCGATAACCGCGAAACCGTAATACGGATCGCCGGTATGGGTGACGAAGTTGGCTTGCGAGAAACGGCTATAGACGCCGTCGTTATCGGTGTACGACGCCGTGACGTCCCAATCCATATAGATACCGCTATGGAAGTCCTTCAGCGTGTCGAGTCCCCTGTTGACGAATCCGTAGCGAACGAACGTGTAGCGATCGTAGTAGTCGCCGTCGTTCGAGTAGGATTTCTGGATGATCTCGACGTGGTACGGCTTCTCGGAGGTTTCGTCCGTGAGCCACGTCGTCGCCACTTGGTCGAAGCCGTCTTCGGAGCTAAATCCGAATTCTTCGGTTAAGATGGTGATGCCTTCTTTGGCGCGCCACGTGTCGTCGCCCGGGAAGCTGGCGCCGGAGAAGCTCGACAGATAGCCGTTGACGTGCCCGCCTTCGGGCGTGCCGAAGATAAGACCGCCGAGCCACGCGCCGTTGTCGCCCATATAGGAGACGCCGCTCGGAAGCCCGGAGCCGCCGATGTTCGGTCCGCCGATCGAGCCGTCGGAGTAGATCGTCATCTCGCGGTCGCCCGGCGTGTGCACCGCCGCCCGCAGCGGGTTGTAGGTGTCGTCCCCGATGCGGTAAATACCGCTGGAGCCGGTAAACATAACGGCGGAATGACTCCGCGTCCAAACCGCGTCGTACACCGTCTCGCTACTTACGGGCGGAAGCACGTTCCACGTGTCGCCCATATCCTCGCTATAGACGACGTATCCGCCGATGCCGCCCAAGGCGACGGAGTTTTCGCTCGGGAAGAGCGTGGACCACTTGCTACCCGATCCTTCAACTTCGGCGGGAAGCGTCAGCGGTTCCCACGTCTCGCCGCCGTCCATCGTGCGGGAGATAAAGACGCCGCCGGAATAGCCGGAAACGAACCCTACTTGCGGGTTCTTGAATCCGATGGTGAAATAGTTGCCGGGGATTCCCGTCGCCATCGAGTCGAACGTAACGCCGCCGTCGGTGGTGCGGTAAGCGACGCCGTTGTCGCCGGCGAAGAAGACGATGTCGTCGTCGAGTACGTCGAGCGCGCGGACGTCGTTAGTAAACGGCGAGGTCAGCGCCGTCCACGTATCGCCGCCGTCGGTCGTCTTCGCGATGTCGCCGTCTTTGGTTCCAAGGTAGCCGACCATGGCGGATTTGAATCCGAGCGCGTAAATGTCGGTTCCCGCAGTAACGGGGGCGTACACCGCCATCCACGTGTCGCCGCCGTCGGCGCTCTTATAGACCGTGTCGGCGTTGTCGATCGTCGTATAGACGGTCGTCGGGGTGGGAGCCGCCACCGTAAGCGCGCGCTGACCGAAGTCGTGCGCTTTCGCCGTCCACGTGGCGCCGTTGTCCTCGGAGACGAGCACATGGCCCCAGTCGTTATAGTCGCCGCCCGCGGCGTAGATGGTTCCGTCCGGCGCGATGTCCGCCGCGCGGATGTCGCCCCAATAGGCGTTATCGCTGAGATACGACCACGTCGCGCCGTCGAAGTGCGCGATGCCGCCGACGTCGCCGACCGCGAACGCTTCGCCCGTCGAAGCCACGTCGATGCCGTTAAGGTCTTCTTGCCCGACCTTCTCGTTCGTCCAGTTGGAGCCGCCGTCGGTCGTCACGAAGATGTCGCCGCGCTGATTGACGAAGACCGCGTCGTTGGCGCTCGTCGCCACGACGCCGTAGGCGACCCAAATCTCGGGCAGGGTGTAAGACGACCACGCGCCCGATACGCGTTTATGCACGGAGCCGGCGTCTTGTTCGCCGATCCAAAGGATGTCGTTTGTCGTGTCCCAATACATCGACGTGACGGTTTTATCGATGGCGGGATCGCTAATATCCGACCATGTGGCGCCGCCGTCGTCCGAAGCGGCGACCATCCAGTTCTGACCGCCGTTGTTGCCGATGACGACGTCGTCGGCGGTTGCGCCGACGGCGACCACCTCGACGTCTTCGGACGCATCGGTGAGCGAGTCGATGACGATTTGCGCCCAGGTCGCGCCCGCGTCGGTCGTCTTCATAACGTACGTATCTTCGCCGACCGCGTAGGCGATGTTGGCGTCGAACGCGGCGACGTCGTTCATATCGGTTGTCGCTAACGGGTGGGTTTGCTCGGTCCACGTGGCGCCGCCGTCCGTGGTGTAGGTTACCAAGCCGTCTTCGCCGACCGCCCAGCCCGTGTTGGCGTCAACCATATCGATCGCGATGATATCGCGGTAGGTGTCGTCGGCTCGCATAGACTCCCACGTCGCGCCGGCGTCGGTCGTCTTGAAGGTAAAGCCCACGTCGCCCGCGGCGAACGCAATGTTCGCGTCAACAACCGAAACGTCCTGCAGGTCGTCGCCCGTAGGCGTCGGATTCGACCATTGGGGCGCCGGCGGTTGCGCGAACAACGCGGCGCTCGTGAAAAGCATAAAGAAAATGAGTAAGCGTGTCATAAGACCGCCTCCTTCTTTGGTTAGTATATGTCCGTATGTTCCCCTGATAAGCCAAAGGGCTTCATCATTACGATTAAGTTAAGAGTTTTTAATAAGTATTGCAATGTTAAGATTGATGGTTAACCGAGGGCAACGGTACAATAACCCTTAAAACGCGAGTCCCTTTTCGGAACTCGCGTGAGAATTATCCTACAAAGGGGCGCGCGGGTTGTTCCCGTATCCGTTTCGTCTCTATTCCGACGGTTTGGCGCCTTGACGTTAACGGACGGTATGCGCATATTTCTTCGTCAATTTTTTCGTGAAAGACGACGAGCGATCTTGAAGCTATCTATAGTACTTGTCCTATGCGCGGCGTTTTTCGCGTTCGCGCAAGAGCCCGCCGACAGCGCCTCGTTCCTCAACGCCGATCCGCCCCGCGCGCTCGACGCCGACACACTTCTCGCGCGCGTCGATTCGATCATCGTGCGAGGCGCGGACATAACCGACGAGGACGTCATCCTCCGCGAGCTCACCTTCGGCGTCGGGGATTTCCTCGATTCCTCGCTCATCGCCTATAACCGCGAGCGCGTCTATTCGCTCAACATCTTCACCCGCGTCGATCTCTACGTCGAGAAAATCGGCGCCCGATACGCCGCCGTCGTCGAGGTGAAGGAGAGCTGGTATATCTGGCCCGCCCCCTACATCCATCGTGTGGATAACGACTGGAGCAAACTCTCTTACGGATTGGACTTAATGTGGTACAACTTCCGAGGTAAGAAAGAGAAGCTCCATTTTCGATTTGGCGTGGGCCACGATCCGATGCTGAACTTCACCTATACCATTCCCTATATCCTCCGCGAAGAGGCGATCTCCGCGAACATCGCGCTAAATTATAAGTCGAGAGCCAACAAGAGCTTACGGGCGGAAGAGGCGTACGGCGAGCAATTCGATCAAGATATCCGCTCCGTCGATCTCGAAGTCGGTAAGCGCTTCACGCTCTTCCAAGCCGCTTCGCTCCTCGGCGGATTCTTCTACCTCGAAAGCGAGCGCCACGTGCCGGGCGTCAACGCCTCCGACGATCGAATCGACCGCTTCGGCTACCTCGGCGCGCTCTATAACTACGACACCCGCGACTTAAGTCAATTCCCCACGTCGGGCGTCTTTCTCGGACTCGGCGCCTGGTGGAAGGGGATCGGCGCCGAGGATGTCAACTACGGCTCGGTCGTCGCCGACGCTCGCGTCTATCGCGAGTTCTTCGGATTCCTGATCGCCAAAGCCCGCTTCCGAACGAGGCAAACCGTCGGAGCGGAAGTGCCTTTCTACGACTATAGTTTCCTCGGACTGAGCGAGCGCGTCCGAGGCCATTACTACGACCAACGGGAGGATCGCGCCGCCGCGAATTGGGCGTTCGAGGCGAACGTTCCGCTCGTCCGCGATTTTCCGTTCCATATCCCCATACCCTTCGTAACCGAGCGCCTGACGACCTACCGACTGAAATTCTACGCCCACCTCTTCGCCGACGGCGGCTTGACGCACAACTACGACGCGACGATCGAGCCGGGCGACGTCTATTCGGGATTCGGCGCCGGGGTTACGCTGATGGTTTTGCCGTACAACGTCCTCCGCTTCGAAGTCGGATTCGACGAAGAATTGAACGAAGAGTACATCCTCGACGTCGGCGTCTCCTTTTGATGGGCGCGCCGCGGCGAGATATCGACCTCTATTACGCTCCGCCCGAAGCGCGCGAGGGGGACGTTCTGGCGTTGGAGGGGGACGAGTTCCGCCACGCCGTTCGTTCGGCGCGGAAACGCGAGGGGGACGTTCTCCTCTCGACCGACGGGCGCGGTTCGCACCTGACGGCTCGCCTCGAACGGATCGAGAGAAACCGCGCCACGTTGCGCGTCGAGTCGGAGGAGCGGCGACCGAAACCCTTTCCCGCCGTCCGATTTTGCCTGCCGAAGTTGAAGAACCCGAACCGATTCGAGTTCGCGTTGGAGAAGGCGGTCGAGTGCGGCGTAACGGATTTCGTCGTCTTTGCGGCGGCGCGCTCGGAGACGCGGGGGGAGAAGCTCGAGCGGTGGCGGAAGATCGGGATGGCGGCGATGAAACAATCGCTCGGGGCGTGGCTACCGGAGATAACCACCGCGCCCGACGCGGCGACGGCTATCGGGGAGCGCGCGGCGATCGGCTTCGATCAATCCGCCGCTTCCGCGTTCGAGCCCGCCGAGATCGACCTCGCCGAACCGACCGCGTTTATCTTCGGACCCGAAGGCGGCTTAACCGACGACGAGTTGGCGCTCGCCACGGAGCGTCGGCGTTTGGCCCCCAATCGGCTCCGCTCCGAAACCGCGATCCTCGCCGCCGCCGCCGCGCTGGCGAAAAGCTTGCTTTAGTGGGGGAGGGGGGATAAATTGCCGCGAGGGAGTCACTCGCGACCGAACGTTATGGAAACGACGCATCAATATTACATAGGCGACGCGCGCCGAATGACTGAAATCGGCGACGAGTCGGTGCATTTGGTCGTAACCTCCCCGCCTTATTGGCAATTAAAGAACTACGACGACGAACGGCAAATCGGCTATAATCAATCCTACGAAGAGTACGTCAACCATCTAAACCTCGTGTGGGAGGAATGCGCTCGCGCGTTGGCGCCCGGCTGTCGGATGATCGTCACCGTGGGCGATCAGTTCGCGCGCTCGGCGTATTATGGACGCTATAAAGTTATTCCCATTCGGACCGAAATCGTCAAGTTCTGCGAGGAGATCGGGTTGGATTATCTTGGCGCGATCATCTGGCAAAAGAAGACGACGATGAACACTACCGGCGGCGCTTCGGTGATGGGGTCGTACCCGTATCCGCGCAACGGAATCGTCGAGATCGATTACGAGTTTCTCCTCATCTTTAAGAAACCCGGGGCGACGCCGCCTCCTTCCAAGGAACTGAAAGAACGCTCCGCGATGACGAAAGAGCGCTGGAAGGAGTGCTTTGCGGGGCATTGGAACATCCCCGGCGCGCGCCAAGAAGGGCATTTAGCGATGTTCCCCGTCGAGATTCCGAAACGATTTATCGAGATGTTTACATTCGTCGGGGAGACGGTGTTGGATCCGTTTATGGGCGGCGGTACGACTTCCTTGGCTACGAACGCTCTCGGTCGGAACTCCCTCGGCTACGAGATAAACGAAGAGTTCGCGCTTGTCGCCGAGCGGCGGTTCGGCGAATCGGAAAGATCGCTTTTTCACGAGGGGCGGCTTCTCGTC
>WJMR01000160.1 GCA_014727845.1 Ignavibacteriales bacterium | reverse complement strand
CGGATAGTTTATTCGATTGAGAGGACGACGCTTTATCGCGATCGCTTAACCCCTCTCGCCCCGCCTTCGGGAAAAGGAACCGGCCGACCGAGCCCGGCGAGGGAGGTCATCCCGACTTGTCGGGACCCCCGCTCGCTACGCCCGCAACCCTTGGCTCCCGTTGGTCGGCGACCCCTTTGACAGGGGGGGGGCTAAGAGATTAAGACCGCGCCTCGTATCTTTTCAGCCCCCTGTCAAGGGGGCGGCGTAGCCCCGACGAAGGAGGGGCGAAGCGGGGGTTCCCGCCGAAGGCGGGCGGCGAGCGTCGGAATTCTCTCGGAACGCCTCCCATCCCAAAACGCGCCCCTTCGGCCCACGCCTCCCTTCCCACCCGCGCCACGCGGGGCTTATACGACCCTACATCTACGGAACCCTTGATGCGCGCGGCTCGTCTTAAGCGGCGAGGAACCCAACGACGATCCGAGTTTACCGAAACGAGCAATCGTCGTATATTACATAGATTGCGAAAACGCACGCTCAACACATAGGAAGTGAACGCGTATGAACTTGAATAAATTTACCGTTAAGGCGCAAGAGCTCGTCCAAAAGGCGATCGAGATCGCCGAGAGCTACTCTCACCAATCCCTCGAGCCGGAGCACCTGCTCGCCGCGCTCGTCGAGGAGAAGGGGAGCGTCGCCGAGGAGATCGTCCGGAAGGCGGGCGGCAACCCCGATCACATCCGGCTGAAAGCCGCCGAAGCGCTTGAACGATTGCCGAAAGTCTCCGGCGCCGCGCTCGGCGAGCAACGGATGTCTCGTCCCCTCTCGAAAGTCTTCGACGCCGCGTTGAAAGAGGCGAAGACGATGAAGGACGAGTACGTCTCGACCGAGCATCTTCTGATGGGGCTCGTCGAGAGCGAGGGGGAGGCGGGGCGACTCCTCCGCGACCAAGGCGTTACGAAGGACGTCGTTCTCGGCGCGCTGCGTGACGTCCGAGGCGACCGCCGCGTAACCGACCGGAACGCCGAGGACTCGTATCAAGCGCTGAACAAATTCGGTCGCGATTTGAACGAACTCGCGGAAAGCGGGAAGCTCGACCCCGTCATCGGTCGGGACGAAGAGATTCGCCGCGTGCTGCAGGTGCTCGCCCGCCGCTCGAAGAACAACCCCGTTTTGATCGGCGAGCCGGGCGTCGGGAAAACCGCCATCGCCGAGGGTATCGCCCATCGGATCGTCTCGGGCGACGCCCCCGAAACGCTCCGCGATAAGCGCATCGTCGCGTTGGATATCGGCGCGCTCGTCGCCGGCGCGCAGTTCCGAGGGCAGTTCGAGGAGCGCGTGAAATCCGTCGTTAAGGAAGTCGTCGATTCCGACGGAAGGATCATTCTCTTCATCGACGAGATGCACATGCTCGTCGGGGCGGGCAAAGCCGAGGGCGCGGTGGACGCCGCCAACATCCTCAAACCCGCGTTGGCGCGCGGCGAGCTCCACTGCGTCGGCGCCACGACGCTCGACGAATACAAAAAGCATATCGAAAAGGACGCCGCGCTCGAACGCCGATTCCAACAAGTGTACGTGCCCGAGCCGAGCGAGGAGGATAGCGTCTCGATTCTGCGCGGACTCAAGGAGCGCTACGAAGTCCACCACGGCGTGCGGATCTCCGACGGCGCGATCGTCGCGGCGGCGCAACTTTCCAATCGCTACATCGCCGATCGCTTCCTACCCGATAAGGCGATAGACTTGATCGACGAAGCCGCCTCAAAAATGCGCATCGAGATCGACTCCCTCCCCGAGGAGCTCGACGCCCTCGAGCGGCGCGTCCGTCAACTCGAAATAGAGCGCGAGGCGCTGAAGCGGGAGACCGACGAGGCGAGCGCCGCGCGGCTCAAGGACCTCGAGAAGGAGCTGGATTCCCTCAAGACCGAGCGGGATAAACTGCGCGTCCGATGGAACGCCGAGAAGGACCGGATCCACGAGATCCAAACCATACGCGAGGAAATAGACCGGCTCAAGCTGGACGCCGAACGCTACGAGCGGGAGGGCGACCTCGGCAAGGTGGCGGAAATCCGATACGGGAAAATCGTCGGGTTGGAAAAGCGGCTCGCCGCCGAGACGGAGAAGCTCGGGGAGACGACGTCGCAAAATCGAATGCTCAAGGAGGAGGTAACCGCCGAGGACGTCGCCGAAGTGGTCGCGAAGTGGACGGGCATACCCGTGAGTCGGATGCTCGAATCCGAACGCGCGAAACTCCTCCGCCTCGAGGACGAGATGCACAAGCGCGTGGTCGGGCAGGACGACGCGGTTGTCGCCGTCGCCAACGCGGTGCGCCGCTCCCGCTCGGGCTTGCAGGATTCCGACCGCCCGATCGGCTCGTTCATCTTCCTCGGCTCGACGGGCGTCGGAAAGACGGAGCTGGCGCGGACGCTCGCCGCCACGCTCTTCGACGACGAGCACGCGATGGTTCGCGTCGATATGTCCGAGTATATGGAGAAGCACTCGGTCTCGCGGCTCATCGGCGCGCCGCCCGGATACGTCGGCTACGAGGAGGGCGGGCAGCTCACCGAGCGCGTCCGACGCCGACCCTATAGCGTCGTGCTGCTCGACGAGATCGAGAAGGCGCACCCGGAAGTCTTCAACGTGCTGCTGCAAGTCCTCGACGAGGGTCGGCTCACGGATAACAAAGGCAGGACGGTCGATTTCCGCAACACGATCATCGTGATGACCTCGAACCTCGGCTCGCAGTTGATCCAAGAGCGGCTCGCCAATCTCCCCGACGAGCGGCTCGAGGGCGCCTACGATCCGCTGAAGGACGAAGTGTTCGGGATGTTGCGGAAGACGATCCGACCCGAGTTCGTCAATCGGATCGACGAGATCGTGCTGTTCAAACCGCTCCGGAAATCGGAGATCCGCGAGGTGGTGGATATCCAACTGCGGCGCGTCAAGGAGATGCTCGCCAAGAAGCGGATGAAGCTGAAGGTATCCGACCAAGCGAAGGATTGGATGGCGGAAGTCGGTTACGACCCGACGTTCGGCGCGCGACCGCTCAAACGCACGATCCAGAACCACCTCGTCAACCCCCTCTCCCGCGAGCTACTGATGGACGCGTTCGCGGAAGGGGACGTTATCCTCGTCTCTCGCGCGGGCGAAGGGGACGGGTTGGCGTTCCGGAAGGAATAGGGGGGCTTGGCGAGGGGGGCGTCCCTCCGAAGGAGGGCGTCTCGACTTGTCGGGATGACCTCCCTCGCTACCCTCGTCGCTCCACAAGAGCAACCCCGCTCGCTACGCTCGCCGCCCCGCAAGAGCAACCCCGCTCGCTACGCTTGTCGCTCCGCAAGAGCAACCCCGCTCGCTACGCTTGTCGCTCCGCAAAAGAGAACCCCCGCTTCGCCCCTCCTTCGTCGGGGCTACGCCGCCCCCTTGACAGGGGGCTGAAAAGAGGGCGAGGCGCTCTTAATCTTTCGGCCCCCTGTTAAGGGGGCGCCCTCCCGATTTATCGGGAGGGCGGGGGTTCCCGCCGAAGGAGGGGCGCGCCAAAATACAAGTCGCGCAGAGATGTCCGCCCCCTTTGTGTGGGAGCGCCCATCCCCTTCCGATTACCGAAACGTTACCGAAACGTAATCGCATCGTTAACGGCGCTTTGCGGTCGCGCGAACCGAAATCCGCTCTTGAGCGCGTACCGCGAGGATATTCCGAGAATCCGGCTTCTTTCCTTCCGTAACGCCGTATCATGAACCGTCGAAAACGCGCGTTTGGCGAGGGATTCGTAACGATTTCGTAACGCAATACGCCGACATTTCCGCTCGGCGTTTTTTACTTTTTCGCGTTCGATTAAGGCGCGCTTGATTGGGCGCGCGCCGATCCAAAACGAACCGAGAATCTACTAATAACAATACAAACAACACACTCATACGGAGGCAGTATGAAGCTCTTGAAGAGCGCAATGGTACTGCTGTTCCTCTCGACGGTCGCGTTTGCGCAGACGTACGAGATTAAGGGAACGGTTGAAGAAGCCGCCACGGGCGAGGCGCTCGTCGGCGCGAACGTGTATTTGCAAGGAACCGCCGTTGGAGCGGCGACGGACGTAAACGGGACGTACGTGTTCAACGCGTACCCCGGCTCCTACACGCTGGTAGCCAGCTACATCGGCTACGAGAAGCAGCGAAAAGAGATCGTCGTTGACGGCGATAGGACGATCGATTTCGCGCTGAGCGAATACGAATTCCAGTTGACGGTCGAGGTGATCGCCGACCGGGCGAAGGAGCGGGAGACGCCGGTCGCGTTCTCGGATCTCGAGAAGAAGGAGATCACGCACCTGCTCGGCTCGCGGGACATCCCGATGGCGCTGAACACGACGCCGAGCGTGTACGCCACGCAACAGGGCGGCGGCGCGGGAGACGCGCGCATCAACATCCGCGGCTTCGATCAGCGGAACGTCGCGATTATGATCAACGGCATCCCCGTCAACGATATGGAGAACGGATGGGTCTATTGGTCGAACTGGGACGGCGTCGGCGACGTCACCTCCTCGATGCAGGTCCAACGCGGACTCTCCGCCATCAACCTCGCCACCCCCTCGGTCGGCGGCACGATGAACGTCCTCACCGATCCGACCGCGCACAAGGCGGGCGGCTCGCTTAAGCAAGAGCTCGGCAACGACGGATTCTTCAAGACCACGCTCGTCGCCCACTCCGGCTTAATCGACGACAAGTTCGCCGTCAGCGCGGCGGGCGTTCGCAAGATGGGCGACGGCCTTATCGATAAAACGTGGACCGACGCGTGGGCGTATTACTTCGGCGCCAGCTACAATATTAATTCCACCAACCGCTTGGAGGCGTATTACATCGGGGCGCCGCAACGCCACGGGCAGAACCTCTACAAACAGAACGTCGCGGCCTATAGCCACGACTACGCCAAAGAGCTCGACTCCTACAACGAGTTGGCGCTGCAAGATTTCTCCGAAGCCGAAGCCGGACGGGAATACAACCAGAACTGGAACTACGTCCGCGAAAGCTACGCGGGCAAGCAGTTCTACTACGATTCGGAGTACGACCGCTACGACGAAAGCTTCATTAACGAGCGCGAGAACTTCTACAGTAAACCGCTCGCGAACGTGAACTGGTACTCGAAGCTTACGGATATGCTAAGCTTGTACACCACGGTGTACTATTCCGGCGGCGAGGGCGGCGGCACGGGCACCTACGGAAGCGTCGAGTGGGATTACTCGGGTCCCTCGCGCATCGCCGATTGGAACGCCACGCTCGATCAAAACATGGAAAGCGACACGGCGCACGGCATTCTCCGAAACAGCCGCAACAATCAGTGGACGATCGGCGCGATTTCGCGCGCGTACGTCAAACTCTCCGATAATCTGAACGCCTCGGTCGGCGTCGATTGGCGCACCGCCGAGATCGAGCACTACCGCGAAGTCCGCGACCTCTTAGGCGGCAAGTTCTTCGTCTATACCGGCAACGACTTCGACGCGACCGACGCGGATTACCGCAAAGGGCTCGGCGACAAGATCGCCTACAACTTCACCAACACGGTCGATTGGATCGGCGGCTATGGTCAATTAGAGTACTCCGACGGACCGATCACCGCCTACGGTATGTTCGGCTACTCGACGATCGCCTACACCTACACGAACCACTTCGTGAAAGCCGACGACGGCGGCGAACTGACCGCCGAGCCGGACGCGATCGGGGGCTTCCAAGTTAAGGGCGGCGCCAGCTATCGCCTTACGCCGGAATTCTCCGCCTTCGCCAACGGCGGCTACGTCTCCAAAGTGCCGATCTTCGATCAAGTTATCGACGACTACAACGCGGCGGTCGCCGACGATCCGAAGAACGAGAAGTTCGTCTCCTTCGAGGTCGGCGTTGATTACGCGAGCGTCGATCGTAAATACTTCGGCGCGCTCGATTTCTACTACACCAACTGGTCGGATCGCACGCAGTCCCGCGGCTATACGAACCCCGACGGCACGGAAGGCATCATCTTCCTCGAGGGCTTGGGCGTTAACCATATGGGCGTCGAGCTGGAGGGATCGTATCAGCCGATCCGCCAACTCCGCGTCAACGCCGCCGCCTCCATCGGCGATTGGGTCTATACCGACGACGTATCGGGCAGCTACCGCACCTACGACACCGACGCGGGCGCGTTCGAGGAAGTCGGCTACAACTACTACATCAAGGACCTGAAAGTCGGCGACGCGCCGCAAACGCAATTCGCCTTGGGTCTCACCGGTATGCCCGTCGAGGGCATGACGGCGTCGGTTATCTATAAATACTATATGAGCCACTACGCCCAATTCGATCCCTTCAGCCGGAACGACGAGACCGACCGCGAGCAGAGCTGGGAAACGCCCGCCTACGGTCTGTT
>WJMR01000159.1 GCA_014727845.1 Ignavibacteriales bacterium | reverse complement strand
TTTTTAACCCGCGCTACGGGTTTTTAGGGATGCTCGCCTTTCCCTTTTTCGCCGTTTTTGAACTGTTCGGACCGCTCGTCGAAACGCTCGGCTACGTCGTTTTCGTCGTCGCGTTGGCGCTCGGCGCGCTCTCGGCGGAGTTCGCGGTTGCGTTTCTGGCGGCCGCGTTTCTCTTTGGCGTGTGTCTCTCCACGCTCGCCGTTATCCTCGAGGAGCTTACGTATCGGCGCTATCCGAAGCCGAGCCACTTGGGCGGATTAATCATCGCCGCGTTCGTCGAAAATTTCGGCTACCGTCAGATTAACGCCTTCTGGCGGCTCTCCGGTTTGTTCGGATTCGTTTTCGGCAAACGCGCGTGGGGAAAAATCGAGCGCGTCGGCTTCGGCGCGAAGTAGCGCGCTACGACTCGCTCTCCTTCGTCTCCAACGCGGCTATCAAATCCTCGAACGACTTCGCCAGTTTGTCGATCGATCGCGGGGCGATCTCTTTCTCGAGTTCCGCCATCATCTGTTTGGCAATTTTCGCCAGCGTGCGTTGCGACGTTTTCCCGGAAGAAGTAAGAAAGACGCGGTTGCTCCGACGATCTTGTTCGTCTCGCCGACGCTCCACCATACCGCGCTTCTCGAGCGCGTCCACGATCTTGGTGACCCCGACGCGATCGCGCCCCGAAGTTTCCGCTAAATCGCGTTGACGTTGCCCGTCTTCCCGCGCCAGCGAGGCGAGCGCGCTCCACTGCTCGGCGGTCGTCTCGAATCCCGCTCGATGGAAGCGACGATTCAACGCCCGCGTAAGCGCGCGCGACGCGCGATTCGAAAGCGCGAGCAACGAACGATCGGGATCAAAGCTTGATTTACCCATAATTAACGACCCTTTTATTGTTAACGAGTTAACAAAGTACCCTATGATAATAAATTTATCATCGAAAATGGAAAACCCTCGCGATCAATCCCCGCGTCTTTCCCTTCATCGCGCCGGCTCGTATATTGGCGACGTATGAGAATCCCCGAAGAGAAGATCGACGAGATCAGGAACGCCGCCGATATTGTGGACGTCGTATCCAAATACGTCCCGCTCAAAAAGGCGGGCGCCAACTTTAAGGCGTTGTGTCCGTTCCATCACGAGAAGACCCCGTCGTTCGTCGTGAGTCCGCAGAAGCAAATATTCAACTGCTTTTCGTGTCACATAGGCGGCAACGTTTTCAAGTTCTTGATGGAGTTCAACAAAGTGTCGTTCGTCGAGGCGGTGAAGGAAGTCGCCGACGAAGTGGGGATCCCGTTAGAGTTGGAGCGCGGCGATTCCGGACGGGAATCGGAGAGGGAGCAGTTCTACGAGATTAACGTCGAGGCGGCGCGGTTCTACTCCGACGCGTTGCTTAAAGGCGACGAGGGAAAAGCGGCGCGCGAGTATCTCGAGGGGCGCGGCGTTCCCACAAGAATTATGCGCGTCTTCGGACTCGGCTACGCGCCCGACGAGTGGCGCGCGCTAACCGAGCGCCTCGACAAGCGCGGGCACGACTTGGAAAAGGCGGCGACGCTCGGTTTGATCGGTAAAAACGACCGCGGCTACTACGACAAAATGCGCGGACGGATCGTCTTTCCGATATTCTCGACAAACGGTCGAGTCGTCGCCTTTGCGGGGCGAGCGACCAAGGCAGACGACCGCGGACCGAAGTACGTCAACTCGCCCGAAAATCCCATCTATCATAAAAGCTCCGTCCTCTATGGAATGTTCCACGCAAAGGAGGAGATCCGAAAGGCGGACTCGGCGTTGGCGGTAGAGGGATATATGGACGTCGTCGCGTTGTGGAAGAGCGGCGTGAAGAACGTCGTCGCCGTTTCGGGCACGGCGCTCACGGAGGATCAAGCGCGACTCCTTTCGCGATTCGCCAAGAGCGTTAAGCTTCTCTTCGACGCCGACTCGGCGGGGGTGCGGGCGGCGATGCGAAGCGTCGAGATTCTCCTACGCGAGGGGTTGTCGGTGCGCGTCGTCTCGTTGCCCGAGGGGGAGGATCCCGACTCGTTCGTTAACGAGCGCGGCGCCGAGGCGTTCCGCAAAGAGGAGGAAAACGCGCGGAACTTTTTCGAGTTTATGGCGGGGGTTTACGAGAAGGAGGGGCGGTTCGCCGATCCCGACTCGCTCGCCGAGGCGGTGCGGGAGTTGGTGAAGCCCGTGGCGTTCGTCAACGACGATCTTAAACGAGCCGCGATTATCAAAGCGATAGCCGAGCGCTTCGGATTACGAGAGCGATTGCTGGAGTCGGAGTTGGAGAAGACGACCCGCTCGACGCGGCGCGAGCGACGTCCGCCCGAAAAACAACCGACGCGAGGGAAGAGCGAGCCGACCGACGCGAAGCCCTCTCCCCGAGAACGCGACCTCGTAAAAATTCTCTACGAAGGCGAACGGCGCGCGCTCGATTTTGTGTTCGACCGCGTGCAACCCGACGAATTCAGACATTCCGCTCTGCGCGCCCTCGCCGCCGAAGCGTACGGGATTTGGCGAGAAGGCGGGTTACCGACTCCCTCCAACGTCGGCGAGCGACTTCATAACGAAGAGCTCGAGCGCATGCTCTACGATCTCGCGGAAATGAACTACGACTATAGCGAAGCGCTCGACGCGATGGGAACGGTCAACCGGGACGACGTCGTTTACTTCGAGGCGATCGACACAGTGAAGCGATTCAAAGTCGATCGACTCGATAAGGAAAGAAGCGCTCTCGCCGCCGAGCTCGCAAACGCATTCGAGACCGACGATCAGCGACGTATTCTCCAAGAGCTCGCCGTGATGGATCGCGAAAAGAAAATCGCCGAGGAGGAGTTCGAGGCGATTAAGGAACGGGCGCGAAACGCGGAGTAACGGGAACTTTCAAGCGCCGCCCCTCGTTTGAAATAGTAAAAGGAGACGAGCTATGGCTGTGAAACCCGCGCGCGATAATCACGACGAGGCGGTCGCGAAACTGGATCGCGAGATGAGGTTCTTTGAGTCCAAGCCGAAGGCGGGCAAGCGATTAAGCGAGGCGGACGTCAATTTCTACAATGAGCGCGGTTATCTAACGGGCTTACGCGCGCTCGAACCCGACCAAGCGAAGGACGTACGCGAGCGTTTCAACACCCTGCTTCAAAAATTTCTCGACGCCGGCGAGAACGCTTACGCGATCGAGAGCTATCACGATCGCGTTCCGCTCATCCACGAGTTGGCGACGAATCCCGTCATCGTCGATTACGCGTCGGACCTGCTCGGCGAGAACGTCGTCTGTTGGGACACGCATTTTTTCTGCAAGATGCCGGGCGACGACAAAGAAATCTCTTGGCATCAGGACTCCGCCTATTGGCCCCTCACTCCCACGAAAACCGTGACCGTGTGGCTCGCCATCGACGACGCCGACGTCGAGAACGGGTGTATGCGCGTCGTTCCCGGTTCGCATAAGCACGGGCTTATCAAGACGAGGGAAAGTCGGGACGACGAGAAGAACGTGCTCACGCAAACGGTGGACGACCCCGAGCGGTACGGCGAACAAGCCGTAAACGCCGAGCTGAAGGCGGGCGAGTTCTCGATGCATTCCGATCTTCTTCTTCACGGCTCCAACCCCAATCGCTCGGATCGACGGCGATGCGGATTGACGTTGCGTTACGCCCCCGCGGATGTGCGCGCCTATTGGGATTGGAACAAAGGCGGCATTATCGTCGCCGGAGAGGATCCCGAGGGACATTGGACGCATACGCCGAAGCCGAACGTAGAAACCGCGCCGTAACGGATAAATAGATAGCCCTTTTATAATTAACCCTTATATAGTTAGCTATATAACTATGTGAGGGTTGTATTTTTACGCGAATTCGGTATTTTCATACGGAGCGACAAATTGAAAGGAACGATATGCGATACACGAAATTAGGGCGAGCGGGGGTCGAAGTTAGTAGAGTCTGTCTCGGATGTATGAACTTCGGACCCGTCGCCGACGAATCGACCTCGTTTGCAATTATGAGCGACGCGATCGAACGCGGCGTCAACTTCTTCGATACGGCGAACGTGTACGGAGGGCGCGGAAAAACCGAAGAGCTTATGGGGCGGTGGTTCGCGGAGGACGGACGGCGTCGCGACGAGATTGTGTTGGCGACGAAGGTGTACGGCAGAATGGGGGAGGGCGTCAACGACGAGGGACTTTCCGCCTACACGATACGCAAGGCGTGCGAGGATAGTCTCCGCCGTTTACAAACCGATCGCATCGACCTCTACCAAATGCACCACGTCGATCGAAGCGTGCGGTGGGAGGAAATATTCGAGACGATGGAGCGGCTACGAGACGAAGGAAAGATACTCTATTACGGTAGCAGCAATTTCGCCGCGTGGAATATCACGGAGGCGGTCGTCGAGGCGAAGTATCGCGGCGCGCTCGGGTTAGTGACCGAGCAGAGCTTGTACAATCTCACTAAGCGCGACATCGAACTGGAGGTGGCGCCGGCGTGCAAGCGGTTCGGCGTCGGCATATTGCCGTGGAGTCCGCTCGGCGGCGGCGTTCTTGCGGGAACGTCGGAGAAGGGGGATCGACGCTCGCGACCCGAGGCGAAGAAGAACGCGGAGCGTCACGCCGATCGAATCGCGAAGTACGAGGCGTTGTGCGAAGAGTCGGGCGAACCGCCGGCGAAGGTCGCGCTCGCGTGGACGTTGGCGAATCCCGCCGTGACCGCGCCCATCATAGGTCCGCGCACCCTCGAGCAACTCGAGTCGGGCGTCGCCGCCGTCGATCTCGAACTCTCGCAAGAAACGCTCGATAAGCTCGACGAGATATTTCCCGGCCCCGGAAACCAAGCGCCCGAGGCGTATGCCTGGTGACGCTTACCGTTCGCGAGAAGGGTACCGCAAGTCCGCGGCGGGAATTTCATACTCCCACAACCGCTCGTTGTCGGAGTCGTAGCAGGAGACGACCAAGCGACGGTCGTCTTCTCCTCCCTTGAAGGCGAGCAAACCAAAGTTGCGCTTGGCGACAAGCGTTTCCTCTATCCGCAGGTAGTTCGGCTCGGTGATCGTGTCGCGGTGTCCCGACGTGAACGGCGATATCGTGACGTCGTGGAGGGGATACGATTCGCCGCGGTCGAGGCGGGTGATCTCGGTGTGGTGACGATCTCCCGTGAGGAAGACGACGCCCTCGACTCGCTCCTTCTCGAGTTCCGATAATAGTCGCGCGCGTTCCTCGGGATAGACCGCGTAGTTCTCGAATATCGGTAGCGGGTTCAGGAACTGTCCACCCATCGCGACGACCTTGAACGTCGCGTCCGAGAAGACAAGCGCGTCGATCAACCATTGGAACTGTTCCTCGCCGAGCACGGTGCGTTCGACGTGGCGGCGGTGTTGCGGGCTGCGGTGATAGCGGTTGTCCAACAAGAAGAAATCGACGTCGCCCCACGAGAACGTCGTGATCGCCCCCTCCGTTTCGCCCACTCCGTAGCTTGGATTCGCCCAAAACGTTTTAAAGACGTCGAGCGCTTCTCGCTTATTCCAAAAAGAACGATCGCCGTTGTTCGGGCCGAAGTCATGGTCGTCCCAGATAGCGTAGTGGTGCGTCGAGGCGAGTAGCGCTTGCATTTCCTCGATGGACCTGCCGTGCGTGTATCGGTGGAGCATACCCGTGCGCGTGTTCCAATCGGCTTCTCGGAAGTACACATTATCGCCGAGCCAAATCATCAGGTCCGGATTCCGCGCGGCGACGGCTCGAAAGATCCGATACTCTCCGCCGTACGGTTCCCCCGCGCGATCGTACTTCGCCTCGTTGATGAACGCGCAACTTCCCGTCGCGACGGTAAACTCGGGAGGGTCCCCTCTCCACCGCCAAAGGGGCGGCGTTTGGAACTCGAGCGGATACTCGAACGCGACGGTCTCGCCGTCGATCACGACTTCATACTCGTATCGCTCGCCGGGCTGTACGCTGTCGGCGACGATCGTGGTCGCGAACGCGTCGCGCTTAATCGTCCTCGCCGACGCCGTCGTGTAAACCCTTGTCGGATCGGACGTCGCCCAATACCGAAAGGACGCGTTGACGGCGCGCGTCGTCTGTATCCACAAAGCGACCTCGCGCATCTCGGAATAGCCGACCATCGGACCCGATTGCACAAGCCGCTCCTGCGGTAAGAGGGTGAAGGAAATGACAAGGGTTAGTAATGCCGCGGTTCGCATGGTCGCCTCTCGATTTAATGAATGTCCGAAAGATCGCCAACCTATTAAGAAAAGGTTAGCGTCGAGGCGACGTTTAACAATTGTTTAACGGTCCTCGGAAGGACGCCAGTAGATGAAGGCGGAGCGCTTGACGAACCGCTCGAGAATAACGCCATCCGCGGCGCGGTCGGCGAGGCGCTCGGCGATTAGGGTTTGCGTTCGGTCGTCGTCGTAGCCGAGCGCGGCGAAGTACGCCTGTTGCGTCGCCGTCGTTTCGTCGAGATCTCTCGCGCGTTCAATCCGCTCTTCAACGAAGCGAACGTTTGGCGAGCGTCCGGAGGCGAAGAGCGCGCCGAACGGGAAGAGCGCGTTTCCTCCGTTCGAGACGCGTTCCACGCCGAGAACTTCTCGGTAGAGATAGTCGCGGAGCTGAAATATTTGATTGTCGGCGAGAGAGACGATCCCGCAAAAGCCGCGCGCGACGCGCTCCAACGCGAAGACGCCATCGAAGTCTTTGACGGCGGGCGTATAGGCGGCGAGCGCGAAGTCGTAACGGTTGTCGGGTTCGATCGCCTCGAACGGAATCGCGCGATAGTCGGGATGGGGCAATCCCCGAGACTCGACCGCGTCGCGCAACGTCTCGAGCATTTCCTCGGACGGGTCGAGCGCCGTGACGCGAACGCCGCGTTCGAGTAGGGGAATCGCAAACGGTCCGGAGCCGCATCCAACGTCGAGCGCCGTCGCGCCCTCGGCGACCAATCCCTCCCGAACCATGAAGTCGATCAACTCACGGTTACGCGTAACGCGTTCGTCGAGACGATCGGCGTCGCCGCGGCTCAGGTTCTTCCAGACGCGCCGCCACTTGGCGAGATCGAAATTGGCGGCGTCGCCCAACGAGGCGTCGGCGCGGCGCCACGCGCGCTTCCAGAATTCGATGTCCGTTGGATCGTCGGCGTGATTAGGTTGGTTTACGGTTTCGGGATCGGTTGCGGTCATGGATTCCAATATAACAAAAGGAACGACGCGGCGACAACGACCGCGACGGCGATGTCGGCGACGCCGAATCCGCCAAGGCGCGCGCGGGGTCCGAGCGCGAACGATCTCGTCTCGGCGACGATCGTCATATCCGCCGCTCGCTTGGTTTGCGCGAGAAAGAGGGGGATCGCCAAGGGTAGGTAGTGCGCGGGAAGGAGCAGCTTCCGATACGCGAAACCGCGGCAACGTTGCGTCTCGAGTATTCGCTTCCCTTCTTCGAACGCCGACGGAACGAAACGCGCGAGCGCCGCGAGAAAGAGAGACGCCTTCTCGGAAATTCCGAGCGCGCGGAGTCGGTCGAGCGCGTCGCCGAGAGAGGTGGAGCGAACGACGACGAGGTTGGCGAGCGCCATCGTCTTTATGCGAAGGAAAAAAATCGCGGCTTCGAGCAAGCCCGTCTCGAGCGCCGCCGCCCAATCGCCGAGCCGTTCGTAGGCGGCGAGCGCAAACACCGCGCTCATCAACGGAACGCCGCCGAGTAGCGCCGCGAACAACCACTTAAATGCGCCAAGTCGTATCCGACCCGCGAGCGTCGCGAGGACGAGTACCACGAACAGCGCGAGAAGGGCGTAAACGTTTTCGAGAAGGAACGCGTTGGCGGATATCGCGAGAAGTGCGGCAAGCTTGGTCGCGGGATGAACGCGACGCAAAGCGCGTTCGATAAACTTCATCGGTCGTCCCTCGCGATTTCGATCACGCGCGCGCCGAGCGATTCAACGAACGGTCGATCGTGCGACGCGACGAGAACGGGCGCGCCGGAAGCGGCGTACTCCAAAAGGAAATCCCTAAGAAAAAGCGCGTGCCCGCGATCGAGCGCGACCGTCGGTTCGTCCAACGCCAACGCACGGGGGCTCGCGACGACGACGGACGCCAACGCCAACCGCCGCTTTTCGCCGTAGCTCAACGTTAGCGGCGAACGATCGGCGTAAGCGGCAAGACCGAAGCGTTCGAGCGTCTCCCCGACTCGACGCCGACGCTCGTTGTTACCGACGTCGAGATTGGTCAGCCAGTAGCCGCACTCCTCGGCGACCGTGGCCGCGAAAATCTGGTCGTCGGGATTTTGGAACGCCAAACCGACGCGCCTCATAAGCGCGCCCTCGCCGCTCAAGGCGACTCGCCCCTCGCTCGGACGATACAACCCCTTCGCGAGTTTGAGCGCGGTCGTCTTACCGCATCCGTTCGGACCGATCAGCGCCGAAGGCGTTCCGCCTCGCGCGGAAAACGTAAGCTCGTTCGGAACGACGCGCTTCATCGGATACCGATACGAGACGCGGTCGAATCGGAGTTCGTCGCCCGTCGGGGATAGGAACGAGGGGGGCGGCGGAAGCGGCTCGGGGTTGGGGAAGTCGGCGGCGGGAACGTCTCGCGCAAGAGCGCCTCCGCTAAGCTCTACGATTCTCGTCGCCCATGGCTGTAAGCGCGTCACGTCGTGTTCGGCGACGACGATCGTCGCGCCCGTCGCTTCGTTGAGCGCCGCGAGTCGTCCGAAGAGATCGTCGGCGGAGGCGGGGTCGAGAAAGTTCGTGGGTTCGTCGAGCGCGAGCAGCTTCGAGTTTCCGGCGAACGCCGACGCGACCGCGAGCCGTTGTTTCGTTCCGAGGGAGAGCGAGGAAATGCGATCGTCGAGCGCGTTGGAC
>WJMR01000158.1 GCA_014727845.1 Ignavibacteriales bacterium | reverse complement strand
TCTTGAAGAGTTCAAGCGCGGCTGCCTCGACAACGGCGTCGAATATAATCTCATCGAGACCGACACGCCGTTCGATCGGGCGCTCTACGCCTATTTACAGAAACGCGCGAGGATGCGATAGCCCGACGGTTTGAGCTTTTTACTTATTGCGTTTACGCGCGGGCTTGCTTAAATTCGACAAGAATGGAAAAATGTGAACGAGTCCCGCAAAACGTTATTTTTATCCGACTACGAGGGGAAAGTGAAGCAATGACTACGCAGAATCCCGAGAACGAATCTTCCGAAAAACTTCCCCCGGCTCCTCTCGCGGATAACGACGACCCCGTGCCCGCTCCGAGCGAGATGAACGACGACCCCGTGCCCGCTCCGAGCGAGATGAAGGACGACCCGGCAAAGCATGATATGGTTATCGTAGGCGTCGGCGCATCCGCCGGGGGTTTGGAAGCCCTGCAAGAGTTCCTCGCCAATTTACCCGAATACAACGAGAAGGTCGCGTTCATCGTTGCGCAACACTTAAGCCCCACCTATAAGAGTATGTTGGTGCAACTATTAAGTCGCGCCACAAAACTACAAGTCGTCGAGATCACCCACGGGATGCCGATCGAATCGGGCAAGGTGTTCATCACGCCGCCGGATAGCGAAGTGAGCGTCTCGGGCGGCAAGCTGAAACTCAACAAGCCGGGCGCGTCGGTGGGTCCGAAGCCGTCGGTCAACGTCTTCTTCTCCTCGCTCGCGCAACAACAGAAAATCATCCCGATCGGCGTCATCCTTTCGGGCACGGGTAGCGACGGCGCGAAGGGCGTCCAAGAAATTAAGCGCTACGGCGGATTGACGATAGCGCAGGAGCCGAAGACCGCCAAATACGACGGTATGCCGCTCGCCGCGATCCAAACGGGATTCGTCGATCTCGCCCTCTCCCCCGACAAAATGGGCGAAGAGATTAAGGACTACCTCATCCACGGCGCCTCCTTCTTGCTCAATCACACCGACGAGGACTCCGAGTCGAGTAGTCTCGATTCGCTACTAAAGATGCTTTCGGATCGGACGGGCACCGACTTCTCGAACTACAAGCCCTCCACCATCTGCCGCCGACTCGAAAAGCGTATCGCGGGTTTAAACCTCGAGAGCATAGACGACTACGTCAAGCTCATCCGCAAGCGCCCGCGCGAACTCGACGTCCTCTTCAACACGATTCTCATCGGCGTCACCGCATTCTTCCGCGACCCCGACGCCTACGAACGACTTCGCGAGCGACTCCGCGAGATCGTCGTTAACAAGCGACCGAACGAACCCATTCGCATCTGGTGCCCCGGATGCGCCACGGGCGAGGAACCCTACTCGATCGCGATTATGCTCTCCCAGTTGCTCAAGGATAAGGTGGAGAGTCACAATATTCAGATTTTCGCCACCGACATCGACGACCAAGCAATCGCGTTCGCGCGGCGCGGCGCCTATCATAAATCTTCGCTGGAGAATCTCTCCGCGGACATCATCGCCGAGTATTTCCACAAACGCGGCGATAAGTACGAGCTTCGGAAATCCATCCGCCAGCTGGCGCTCTTCTCCAAACACGACGTCACCGTGCATCCGCCGTTCCTCAAGCTAGACCTCATCAGCTGCCGCAACCTGCTCATCTACTTCGGGCAGAAGCTACAGAAGCATATCATCCCCGTCTTCCATTACGCGCTGAACTCCGACGGCTATCTTTTCCTCGGCAAGTCGGAAACGGTCGGACAGTTCACGTCCCTCTTCTCTACGGTGGACGGAAAGAACAAGATATTCCGGCGCAAGCAGGGCGGATCGATGCACGCGGTGAAGTTCTCGTCGTTCCGATCGACGCGACAGCTTCGCCCCGCCGACGCGGACCAAAATCGGCGGACCGCCGTCGCTCAGCAATCGCGCGATCGCAGCCTCTCCGAAATGGTGATGGAAACGATCTACTCGACGTTCGAGCATCCGTTTGTCGTCGTAAACGACGCGATGGACATTCAGGAGATCCGCGGGGACATCGGCCCCTACTTGCAGCTTCGCGAGGGACAGATGAACGCGAACATCGTCAACCTCGCCAATAAGGATTATCAGATCGAACTCCGCTCGCTTCTCTCCAAGTCGATCCGCGAGCGTTCGAGCGTGAAGGGCGCCGTGAAGCGGAAGTACACGGGCGACAACCCGCACTTGGTGCGCATCGCCATCAAACCGCTACTTTTTAACGAGGTCAACGACGAGTTGTTCCTCGTCGTTTTCGAGCGATTGGATTTGGACGAGAATCTCTTCGTCCACGCCGACTCTTCCGACGCGAAAGGCGACGACCCGCGCGTGATCGAGCTGGAGCAAGAACTCGCGGCGACTAAGGAGCACTTGCAAACCTACATCGAGGAAATCGAAACGGCGAACGAGGAGCTCCAATCGCTCAACGAGGAGCTCCAATCCTCCAACGAGGAGCTCCAATCCTCCAACGAGGAGCTGGAGACCTCGAACGAAGAGTTGCAATCCTCCAACGAGGAAATCCAGATCGCCTACGCCGAGTTGCGACTCTCCAATCAGGAGCTCGAGAAGAAAGAGCGCGCCTTGCAGGAATCCGAAACGAATATGCGCGCGTTGCTCAACAACACGCTCCAGTCGTTCGTCTTGGTCGATCGCAATTACCGAATGGTCGTCTTTAACAAGTCGGCGCGCGAGTTCGCGGAACGGCGGCTCGGCGTCGAACTGAAATCGGGCGAAAGCGTCATCGACTTTATTAAGCTACTGCGCGACGACGTGTACCACGAAGCGTTCCTCAAAGCGCTTGGCGGCTCGCCAACCGAGATGGAGCGATCGACGAAGGGCGTGGACGGCTCGGAACGCCGCTACATCTTTAACTTCACGCCCATCCTCGACGCGGCGGGCGAAGTCGAGGTGATATCCCTCAGCATCATGGATATCACCGAACGCTATCGGACGCAACGGGAGCTCGACGAAAACCGAAGGATTTTTCAAACCATCTTCGACCATGTGGACGTCGGCGTCGCCGTGGTGGACGACCGAGGCGAGACGATTCAATCGAACGACACCTACACGCGGATATTCGGCTTCGACGAGGGCGAACCGATCGGCGCCCCCTTTACCGACGCGATGCCGAAAGACCGTCGGGAAGAAGCGAGAAGCAAATTCCAATCGTTCATCGAAAAAGGAACCGTCATCGACGGCGAATATAAAGGGATTAGGCGCGACGGCGAGCTCATCGACGTTCACATCAACTTCTCCCGCGTTGAAGGCGACGGCGACCGCGATCTGACGATTCTCACCGTACGGGACGTCACGAAGAGCGTGCACTATCGGCATCTCCTCGAGGATTCGCAACGGCAGGCGAACGTCGGCGGATGGGAGTTCGACGTTATCACGGGCACGTTCTCGTGGACCGAGGAAGTCTTCCGAATATACGACGTCCCGCCCGACACGCCGATCACCCTCGATCTTGGCAAGAAGCACTACCATCCCGACTCGTTGCCCAAACTCGAGGCGGCGCTCGAACGCGCGTTGGAGCGAGGCGACCCGTACGATCTGGAGCTAAAATTCGTATCGGCGAAGAACGTCGAGAAGTGGGTGCGCGCCACCTGCAAACCCATCCGCGTGCACGATCGCACCGTGAAACTCTTCGGAACCATTCAGGACATCACGGGCAGGAAGGAATCCGAACGGCGCGCCTACCTCCTCTCCTACGCCGCCGAATTCGCCAAAGAGTTCGTCCTGTTCGGCAATAGAGACGGCGTCTGCGAATGGGCGAACGACGCGTTTCTCAAGGCGACGGACGCGACGCTCGACGACCTGCGAGGCAAAACGATCGACACCATTTTCGCCCAATACGCGCCGAGGAATTCCGGCGTGAAGGAAAAGGTGGAACGACTTCGGCGCTCCCATGCCGGCGAATCGGAGATTATTCTCTTCCACAAGAATCACGACGGCGATCCGAGGTGGCTCAAAACCGCGGTTGTGGAATTGGACGACGTAAAAACGGGAAGCGCGTTGGTGGCGCTCGCGTTCGACGTCACCGATCAGAGGCGCAAGCAAACCCGTCTCGCTCTTCAGAAGCGCAAAGTCGAGGCGCTGAGCAGATACAAAGCGCGCCGATTCTCGCTCGCCGGCGAGAAGTTGAAAAAACCCGCCGAACGGGCGCGCTCATCGGAAACCAAACCGAACGAGGAGATCGAAGAGCTCCTCCGTATTTTCGAAAGCGTCGAGGAGCTGGCGCCGGAAGCCAACGAGCCCGAACGTATGCAACCCTCGGATTTCTATCCCGGGTGCCTGCTCGCCGAGCTGACGCAGATCTTCCGACCCGACGCGGCGCAAAGGCGAGGCGGATTGGAGTTCGCTAATAACGCGCCCGAATTGCCGCTGAACCTGGATCGGCGCTCGTTCTCGCTCGCGGTTTACCTCTTGCTGGATTACCTGTTCGATCGCCGCTCGCCCGCCCCGCTCAAGATCTCGATGAACGTTAAGAAAGACGGCGACAAGCGGTACGGCCTCGTCGAGATAGTCGATAAGGACGCGGAAATGGACGAGGAGACGCGAGAACGGTTCCGAGGCGCGATAGAAACCGGCGACGAGACGGGCGGCGCCGTGATGCTCCCCGTCATCGCGCGCGAGTTGGTTACTAAGATGGGCGGCGAAGCGTCGTTCGTTTTCGAGGAGGGAGTCGGCGCGAAATTCGAGTTCTCGTTCGTCGCCTCGGTATCGTAGCTATTCGGAGGTTTCCGTTCTCGCCAATCGGCGGCGGAACAACTCGGAACGGAGACGCTGGCGCCCGGAGCGTTCCTCGCCGAGATAGCCGTAGCGAACGAGGCGAGCGCGAACGTCGGCGGCGTCCACCCCGAACCACTCGACGGCGCGATCCATCTCTTTCGTGGCGCGCTCCCCGTCGGCGAGCAACCCGATAATCTGGCGCGCGGCGAGAAACTCATCCCCCTCGAACAGCGCGCGCAACGCCCCTTCGATCGGCGCGAAATACGAGTCGTAGGAAAGCGTCTTCTCCGCCGCCATCAGAACCATGCCCCGCGTCGCCACCTTCGGGTCCTCCCGCGTCATAAGCTTGCACAGCTGATTAACGACAATTATTATAGTATAAGGCGTGAGTTGCCCGATCGTCTCGTAGAGTGTTTCGCGACTCGGCGCGGGGAGGGAAATGTCGCACCGTTCGAGGAGAAAATCGAGATAGTCGGACGCCTCGTCGCGCTCGAGTTCCGGCAACGGGATCTCGCGGAAGTCGTCGAGCGTCTCGCTTGCGCCGACCGCCTCGGCGACGTCGGGAAGGTTGGGCAATCCCGTCAAGACGAACCTCGCGCGGGTCGCGGTTACGTCGGCGACGGTTTCGAAGAGTCGCTTCGCCGCCTCGCCCCCCTCGCGTTTGCGAACCGTGCCGAAAACGTAGTCGGCGTCGTCGAGAAGAAAGACGGGGTTGAGGATTCGGACGACGGCGTCGAGCGCGCGGACGAACTCGTCGCGAAAATCGAAGCGGTCACGATCCCCTCGTTCGAGCGCGGCTCGGTAACGCTCCGCCATTTCGCGGGTTTGCTCCTCGCAGACGGCGCGCGTCGTCAACTCTTCTTGAAAAGCGTGATAGAGCATAAAGAAGAAGTCGCTCTCGCTCGCCGCCGCCGACACGGTCGCCGAAACGACGAGGTCGTCCCCCGCCTCGGTCGCCAGACGTTTGAGCGTGGAGGATTTACCGAACTTGCGCGGCGCGAGGAGCCACACGGGCTCGCCCGAGGTTGGCGCGGCGCGTCGTTCGACGTCGCGTCTTCGCCAATAGCGTTCGCCTTCGGCGACGACTCCGATTAAGAAATCCATAGGGACCATTGATTGCGCATACCTGTGAGAAAGGTACTATAAATACCGGTCGGAAAACAGAGGCCGTATGGATTGCCTTGTGATAAATATTTGTTACATTTTTAGTACTTTATTAATGAGGTGGATCAAATTTACGTTGTCCAACACACCTACCCGCGGGGCGTAAATGAACATCCTTAAGAGGGCGTTTAATCTCAATCTTTTCGCGCAGATTATCGGCTTGGCGCTTGCCATCATTGCGATCGTCGCGCTGTTTTTCTTCTTTGTCTTCTTCCCGCAACTGAAAGAACAGGTTTACGACGAGAATGTTACGGCGCTAACGAACGTATTGGAAACCGCCGAGAGCGCGACGCGACTCCAATATGACCGCGCCCAACGCGGCGAGATATCGACAGAGGCGGCTAAGACCGAAGCGAAGGCGATCATCGGCGCGATACGGTTCAACGACAAGGACTACCTCTACGTCAACGACCTCGAGGGCTACTGTCTCGTCTCCAACAACCCCGACAACGTCGGCTTGAACCACGCCGAAGCGCAAGACGCCGACGGAACCTACACGCACAAAGTGATGCGAGATGTCGCCGAGCGAGACGGCGAAGGCGTCGTGGTTTATCGCTGGGATATCGAGGGAGTAATAGTTCCGAAACTCTACGCGTTCACGCTCTTCAAACCGTGGGGATGGCTCATCGTGACGGGCAGGTTGATCGAGGACGTCGAGGCGGAAGTTGACGCGATCCGCGACGAGATTATGTACGGATTCGTCGGACTGTTTGTCGTCGTCGCCTTGGTCGCCTATTTCGTCGCCATGGGCGTCTCGCGTCCCATTCGCGATCTTTCGGAAAAGGCGGAGGAAGTAGCCGAGGGCAATTACGACGTTGAGATCCGCGAAGGAGGCGGCAACGAAGTCGGGACGTTACGAAACGCGTTTTCGACGATGCTCGAGAGCGTGAAGAAGTCGCTCGCCGAAGCCGAGAGCCATAGCGACGAAGCCGAGCGAATGGCGGAGATGGCGTACGCCGCCAAGAACGCCGCCGAACAGCAGTCGGAATATCTCTCCGAAAGCGCGAAGAAAATCCTCGACGCGATGCGCCGCTTCTCCGAAGGCGATTTGAACATCGAGTTTGATTTAGAGGATAAAGACGAGCGCATCTCCAACATTTTCTCGAGTTTTACGCAAGCCGCGAAGAGCGTCCGCTCGATGTTGATCGACGTGACGCACGCGATCCAAGACACGCTGGATCTCTCGAACGGCATCTCGGCGAACACCGAGGCGCTTACGTTCGGCGCGCGGCAACAGACGACGCAAATAGCCGAGGTCGCCTCGTCGATCGAGGAGATGACGCGCACCATCGTCTCGAACGCGGACAACGCGAAGTTCGTATCGAGCTCGGCGGTTAAGACCAAGGAGCTGGCGCGCGAAGGGGGCGAGATCGTTCGGGACACGATGGCGCGGATGGGGTCCATCGTCGAGGCGGTCGGCGACGCGTCGGAGACGGTGGGCAAGCTGGGCGAGAGCGGTAAGCGTATCGGCGAAATCAGTCGGGTCATCGAGGAGATCGCCGACCAGACGAACCTCCTCGCGCTCAACGCCGCCATCGAAGCCGCCCGCGCGGGCGAGCAAGGTCGAGGGTTCGCCGTCGTCGCCGACGAGGTGCGCAAGCTCGC
>WJMR01000157.1 GCA_014727845.1 Ignavibacteriales bacterium | reverse complement strand
GACGCCGAGACGGGCGAGCCGCTCGCGGGCGCGCACGCGTTCGTGGCGGAGCGCGGGCGGGGCGCGGCGACCGACGCCGACGGCGCGTATCGTCTCGAGCTGCCGCCCGGCGTCGCGCGCGTACGATTTAGCTACGTCGGCTATCGTTCCGTCGTACGAACGGCGCGTCTCGACGCGGGGGATCGCGTCGCGCTCAACGCGGCGTTGGCGCCCGAGGCGATCGAGGGGGAGGCGGTCACCGTCTATGGCGAGCGACGCGAGGGGCTGACGGAATCCAAGCGACTCGACGACGACGTCGTCCGGAAAATGCCCACGCTCTATCACGACCCGATGCGCGCCGTGAAGATACTGCCCGGCGTAACGAGCAACAACGAGCTCGCCTCCGACTACCACGCCCGAGGCGGCGCCTACGCCGAAAACCTGATCTACCTCAACGGCTACGAAATCTATCGCCCGTTCCTCCTCCGGCGCGGCGTCGAGGAGAACCAATCGCTCGCCAACCCCGATATGACGCGCGATCTCGAATTTTACAACGGCGCCTTCCCCGCCTCCTACGGCGACAAGCTCTCCTCCGTTCTCGAGATCGACTACCGACGCCCGCGCGAGGAACCGTGGCGAGCGACCGTACGAGCGGATCTCCTCAACGGCGGCGCGTCCGTTCGGCGCGGATGGGAAACCGCCTCGCTCAACGTCGGCGCCCGATACGCCTACCCGACGCTCTTCCTCGGCGATATGCAAACGCAAGGAACCTACCGCCCCTCCTATCACGACGTCCAAGCGCTCGCCAACGTCGATCTCGCCGACGACCTTACCGCCGAGATCTTCGGCGTGTACGCCCGCAACGTTTTCGATCACACACCCGAGACCTGGCTGGGCCATTTCCGACTCGAGCACTGGGCGAACATCGATCAAATTCGGATCGAGTACGACGGCGACAGCCGCTACGGATTCACGAACGCGCTTCTCGGCGGCAAACTCGTCCGACGCTTTTCGGACAACTCCGCGCTCTCGGCGCGCGTCTCCCTGAAGCGTTCCTCCGAAGAAGAGCGCCGCGACCTGCGCGAGAACGTTTACTATTCGGACGACCCCGAGGCGGCGCTTTCCGATATGGAGTATCTCAAAACGCGACGCGAACGGGCGGCGAACGACGCGACGGTTGACGGCCTCGACGCGACGCTCGAATGGCGCGGCTCCTCCCCGATCGGCGCGCTCACGGCGGGCGCCTCGTTCGGCTTGCACGATCTCGCGCACACGTTCGACGAGGAGTCCGCCGAGGAGGGTCGCGACTCGCTCCTCTTCGCGCCGCAGGCGAGCTTCGCGGAAATCGCGACGACGCGCCGGCGACTCAACTTCTATATAACGCACACCGCCGCCCTCTCGGATCGCTTCGCCGTCGAGCTCGGCGCGCGTACGCTTACGCTACTCGGCGTCGGCGCCACCTATCTCAGTCCGCGCTTCGGCTTGGATTTCACGCCGCGCGTCGATCAAACGTTCTCGCTTCGATGGGGCTACTACCGCCAACCGCCGTTCCTTCACGAATTAGTCGATAAGTCGAGCGGCGAACTCCTCGAAGCGCGCACGCAAACGGCGATCCACTACCTCGTCGGATGGAGAACCGTCGCCGACGAAATGACCTACGAGATCGAGGCGTATTACAAGGACCTCGTCAACGTCAGCCCGTTCTATCTCGATCGGTTGCGCCTCGTGTACGGCGACGAGCCGCGCGAGGGATACACGCTCGGGGTGGACGCGACGGCGCGCGGGGAGGTGGTTCACGGAATCGAGTCGTGGTTCGGCTATAGCTTTCTCAGATCCCGCGAGCGCCCCCAAAGCGGCGGGAGCTACGAGCGTCGCGTCCTCGACCAAACGCACACGCTCCGTATATTCCTGCAAGACCGCTTCAAGAAACACCCGAACTATCAAGCCCACGTCCGTTTCCTCTTCGGCAGCGGGTTCCTCTTTTATCCGCGCTCGCTCGAAGACGACCGGTCGGGCGAACCCGCGCGACTCGCGGTGAACTACGACGGCGCCCGCGAGATGTGGCCCTACCTCCGCGCCGATATGGGACTCACGGCGACCTACGACGTCTTCGGCGCGAAGCTCGTCGTCGCCGCGGAAGTCCTCAACCTTTTTAACAACTACAATCTCGCGGGCTATCGGTGGACGCAAATTTTCCCCCAAGTGCGCGCCCCCTTCTCGATTCCGGAAATCTACTCACGCCGCTTTTTCAACGTAAGCGTCTCGGCGTCCTTCTAACGACAACGGGCGCCCCGAGAGACGCCCTATGCTTAAAGCTTATACTATTAACTATGCGTTAATTGCATAGCGTATAATCGACCTTCGCTTATTTGATCAGCGCCATTTTTTTCGTCTCCACGAACGATCCCGCCGAGATCCGATAGAAGTACACGCCCGAGGCGAGGTTGGCGCCGTCGAAGGCGACCTCGTGGGAACCGGGGGCTTGGCGTTCGTTCACGAGCGTCGCCACCTTCTCGCCGAGCGCGTTGTGCACGGTTAAACGAACGTCCGTATAGTCGCGGACGTCGTAGCGGATGGTCGTCGTCGGGTTGAACGGATTTGGATAGTTCTGCTCGAGTCGATACTCGACCGGCGCGACGCCCTCGGGAGCGTTCACGGGCTCGACGTTCTCGCGCAGAACGACGTTGGCGATCGTCACGTCCGTCGTGTCGCCGCCGAACTCGAGATGGAAATCCACTTGCGGCGAAGAAGAGGACGTCATCGTAAAGACGTGCTCGAAATGTTGCGGCGTCGTCGTTACGTCGGAGTAGAAGGTCGGCGTGAGGTTCGAGAAGGGATAGAATCCCAACTCGCCGAAGCATCGCACGCTCCGGTCGCCCGTCGCGTGGGCGTCGAACTCGATTATGTATTCCTTACCCTCCGTCAAGCTCGCGTTGTGTTGCGTGAGCCGCACGTGCGACGCCCACGACCCGGGGTTGGTTATCGCGACGCGCATCGCCGTGTCTTGCTTAATGAACTCCGCCGAGGCGCCGCTCTCGAACGTTGGCTCCCAATAGGCGAGCGAGTCGGCGAAGTCGCCGTTTAGCAGTTTGTTGAAGCCGGGCGCGACGATCCTTCCGAATATCTTTTCCTCGTTGGAGTAGTCGCTCTCGACGCCCGCCGTGTCAACCGCGGTGACGCGAAGATAGTAGTATCGCTCCTCGGGGAATTCCGTAAGCCGGATAGTCGGCGCGGGGATCGAGTCGATCCACAGCGAGTCGGCGCCGGCTTCCGTTCCGCGATAAAGCCGGTAGTAATCGACCGACGAATCGCCGAACTTATTGAAGACGAGCAACACGTGATCCGAATAGTCGTCGGCGATCAGATAGGGAACGTCGGCGACGCCGTTCCACGGAAGTCGGAACGCCCGATAGTTCCAAGCGGATATCTCGTAGTCCGCCTCGAAGACCTTCAGCCCGAACGACGTTACCTCGAGCGCCTTCGGATCGCCCGCCTCGACGAAATTCATCAGCGTGTTGCCGTTCGGCAGTCGTTGCGTGTTGCCCATAATGAACGAGGTGTAACTTTGGTCGGAGGGATACTCCCACACGTTTGTCGCGGTCATCAAAGCGGTGTCGAGCTCGTACTCGACGCCGCGCGAGTAGGTGGCGCCGCGCTTCTCGCCGTTGTCGAAGATCGTGTAGCGGTTTGGACCGACGGGTCGGATGTCGTGTTGCCACGAGAAGGGATGCTCCTCGTTCAGGAACGTAAATTGCCCCACATAGGAACTATCGACGGCGCTCGAGTCGCGCCCCAAACGCCAGATCACGTCGCCGGTCGCGCGGTCGATTTTCAGACACTGGCTCTGATTCCGACACGAGATAAGAACGCTCCCGTCGTCGTCGAAATCTATCGAGTTCATATGGATCGCGTCTATGTGTCCCCCGGTCAAGCTCGGACCGATCGCGTCCTCGGGCGCGAAGTAATCCAACCCGCGCCACTCGAAGATAATCGCGCCCGTCGAATCCTGCGCCAACACGGCGTTGCCCAAGACGGTCGCGTCGGATTGCCCGCCGACGAGCGACATATCGTGCGTCACTTCGTAGTTGCCGATCTGCCATATCTCGCCGTTCTCGGTGAGTTGTAACTCGTGCTCGTTGGTTCCGTAGCCGCCCGGCGCGACGATCGTGTCGAGCACGTTGTAGCCCGAATCGATGCGGATGTATTTCCAGATATGGTCGGAGACGAAGCAGGAGAGGACGCCCGTCGGTTGCGTCTTGAAATCGAAAATGTTCACGGGCATGCGCCGATAGTAGATCGGGTCGCCGTCGTTGTTCACGATCTGGATGTAGGGTTGGCCGCCCCACATATTGCTGAGGAAGATATATCCTTCGGCGGTTTGTCCTACAAGATGCGTGGAGACATCGACGGCGGGGAAATCCGGAGGCGCGACGACGCCGTTGTCGAACGTCCGCGCCGAGCGCGAAGGTCGGGCGGTCGGTTCCTCGGGAGCGGGCGCGGCCAAGGGTTTGGCGAGTTCGGCGCGATTGGATCGAGGACGCGTTGTAAAGGAATATTCGAGCGCGGGGAGCGTTTCGCCGTCGGCCGCGCGAACGCCCTCGGCGAGGGCGACGGTTACGCGCTCGCCAAACGCAAACGGACGATCCGGCAGGAAAACGAGCGTGGCGCCGTCCGCCGCTAATCTCGCTTCGCCCGAATACGCGCCGCCGATCTCGCCGGTGAGCGTTATCACTCCGGGATAAATCGACTCCTCGACGATAGGCGCCGAGGCGCGGAACGCGAGATTGATTTCCGGATTCACCCACTCGGCGTCGGGCTTGGGTTGGAAGTAGCGGTAGCCGCTCTGCGCGAACGCCGCCGCGGCGAACGCGACGACGACGATAAGCATACGTATCATAATTGTCGCCTTTCTATAGCGTTAGTCGTTCATCCCGTTCCTGAGTAGCGCGTTGAAGTCGTCGTACGCCTGTTTGGCGCGGGCGTGATTAGAGTGGACGCCTTTGACGCGCGCCAATCCGTTGCGCGCGATCTTTTCGCGCGCCGCGTCGTCGGCGAGGTAGCGTCGGCTTTTTTCGAGTAGCTCCTCCTCGGAGGAAAAGAATATCGCGTCCACGTCCTCGCGGAATAGTTGGAGCAACTCGGGCGTGCGGGGCGCCAGCATCGCCGTGCCGCACGCGGGTATTTCGAAATTTCTGGTCGTTTGCACGTCCTCGTTCAACGTCGAGAGAAAACTAATACCGAGCTTGGCGCCGGAAATCGCCTCGCTATATTCGCGGTCAAAGAGTCGGCGATCGCGGCTGTTGGCGAGCCACCCCCGCTCGACAACGTCGCGCCAACCGCTTCCGTACACGTGCAGATCGACGCCGCCTTCCTGCAGGCGCCGCATATACGCGAGCCGACCGTCGGGTTCGAAGTGACCGATAAAAATCATATCGACGTCGAACTCGTCCCGCGTCGGCGAGATCGGTTGGTGGATCTCCTCGGCGTAGTACTGAAGCATAATCCGACAACGCCGCGCGCCGAGGTCTTCCGCGTATTGTCTCGTCGATTCGCGTACGAAGTAGTTCACGTCCACGAGCTTCATCACTTTTTCGTACCACCGAAACATCGTATGGCGCCGACGATCGACGAACGGGTTGTCGTGGTTGTACGCCGCGAAGGGCACGTTCGCGCGGTGTCGCTTAATCGCCGCGACGGTTTGCGGCTTGATAAAAATCGGGAAGAAGAAGAAAACGGCGTCGGGGTCGTGACGATAAAATTCGTCGAACAGGTCGCGGTTGAGCTTGCCGATGGCGGGTCCCCAAAAAGCGCGCTTCTCGATTCGCGCGACGCTCGAGTTCGCGAAGTAGGGGTCGATCTTGAAGGGAACGACCTCCGCTCCCGCGACTTCGAAACCCTTTTGGAACGCGTCCTCGTACATCGAGTAGCGATAATCCCCGACGAGCATAACTTTTAGCGGACGCGACGTCATATACAAGCGAGTGTTGGCGCGGGCTCGGCGCGATCTCGGCCGGGCGGCGAGCGGGCGCGTTACATAAAAACGGCGGCGAACCTCGTCCGCCGCCTTGATTCTCTTAGCGTTCGCCTCCCGCGCCGCGATCCGTCCGTTCGCTCGGCAACGCTCGCGGGACTCGGGACGAACGTCTTACATCGAGTCGAGCTTCTCTTTCTTCGCCCGTCGCTCGTCCTCGGATTCCTCGTGCTCGGGATCGGGCACGCAACAATCGACCGGGCAGACCGAGGCGCATTGCGGCTCGTCATGCTCGTCGATACATTCGGTGCACTTATCCGGAACGATGTAGAAAAAATCCTCGGAGACGAACCCGCTCGCGCCGGAGGGCGCGGCGTCGTCGGCGCCGTACGTTTTGCCGTCGAGCTCCCACTCGGCGCCCGCTTCGTAGATCGCGGTGTTCGGGCATTCCGGCTCGCACGCGCCGCAGTTAATACATTCGTCGGTAATCTTCAACGCCATGATGTGGCTCCTTTTTTTGGATGATTCCCTGTGGACGTTTTTCCGATCCGTCCGACCCCTCGTCGGCGTCCGCGGCGAATCGTTTGTGAGCTTGTTTCGTTCATCGCTTCCATAAAAATAATTGTGATCGGTATCATATCAAAATATTTTTGCTATTTTTCCGATCATTAGCCCGAATTTGAGTCCGCTAATCGATCCGGTCATCAACATCCGAAAGCGATATGACGTTTCAACGCTCACGAATCCTCCACGCCGCGCTCTTGCTTCTGTTGCCGTTCGGCGTTTCCTCTTGTCAAGAGAAGGACGAATCCCCCAAGCAAGAATACGACGACTCGGTCTATCGGAAAAATCCATATTATGAATCGATGCTCGAAGAATATCGCTCGCAAGAACATGACTCGGTCGTCGTAGTTTTCCTCGGCGACTCGCACACCCACGGCGCCGACTGGAACGGCATGCTCGGTCGGGACGACGTCGTCAATCGCGGCATCCCCGGCGATCAAGTTCCCGGCTTCCTCGCTCGCGTGGACGAAGCGCTCGCGCTCGAACCCGACTATGTGTTCATAATGGGAGGCATCAACGACATCTACTCCGGCGCCCCCGTCGAGCGGACGTTCGACGCCTACGTGAAACTGATCGAGCGGATCCGAGAGGCGGGCGCCGTTCCCGTCGTCCAAACAACGCTCTTCGTGAATTCCTCCTTCCAACGCGGGACCAAGGGCAACGAGGACGTCCGCATGCTCAACGCTCGACTTCGTCGATACGCCGACAAGCACGACGTGGACGTGATCGAGACCGTCGCCGAGCTGTGCGAGAACGGCGAGTTAATCCGGGAGTATTCATCGGACGGATTGCATCTCAATTCGATCGGATACGAACGCTGGGGAGATCTTGTGCGGGCGTATTTCGCCGAGAAGGGAATCTGACGGCTACCAACCGCCCGAGGCGCCGCCGCCTCCGCCGCGTTTGCCGCGGATGCGCGAAAAGACGATAAAGAAGACGACGAGCGCGATCACCTGAATGATCGCCTTCGTCCCCGATCCGTCGTCGTCGTCGCGCGCGCTTACGTTGCCCGGCTCGGCGT
>WJMR01000156.1 GCA_014727845.1 Ignavibacteriales bacterium | reverse complement strand
ATCTTATAGGGATCGCCTTTCTCGGCGAAGAACTTCAGCGCCTCGCTTTTTGCGAGCTCTTTCCTCGCGAAGGTTTCGTCGCGCTTGGCGAGCTCCTTCATTTTCTTCTCGATGGATTCGAGGTCGTCTTCGCCGAGCCGCCGATTAATATCGATGTCGTAGTAGAATCCGTTTTCGATTGCGGGACCGACGCCGAACTTTGCTTCCGGGAAAAGCTCCTGCACGGCGTGCGCCATAAGGTGGGAAGACGAGTGCCAGAAGACGTGCCTGCCTTCGGGGTCTTTAAACGTAAAGAAGCGCACCGTCGCGTCCTCGGCGATGGGCGCGTCGAGATCGACTTGCCGATCGTTCACCGCGGCGGCGAGCGCCTCGCGCGCCAAGCCCTCGGAGATCGACGAGGCGACCTCGCGAGCGGTGACGCCCGACTCGTATTCCTTCGTGTTCCCGTCCGGGAAGGTGACGGTTACTTTACTCATAATTTCCGTTCGGATAAAAAAAAACGGAGACGAATCTCCGAATTTTTGTGGGTTCTACAGGACTCGAACCTGTGACCTTCTGCACGTCAAGCAGACGCTCTAGCCAACTGAGCTAAGAACCCGTGTTTCCCGCTTAAGGGTTGTTCTTGCGAGATTTCAGTTTAGATAGTTACTAATTTTGAAACTTAAAGTCAATACGTTGAGAACGTTACGCCGACAGTACCGAGGGTCGGGCTCGAACCGACACGGGATAAAAATCCCACAGGATTTTAAGTCCTGTGCGTCTACCAATTCCGCCACCCCGGCGCGTGCGATGTGTAGAACAAATCTTACAGAACCACTAATATAGGCGTTCCCACCGTTTTTTGCAATATCTTTATAAGATTACGCGACTTTCTCGCCGAACGCTTTCATACCCGCTCGCGTCCACAAGCAACCCGCCGATAGCCGATTATCCGTCCGCTCCTCGGAATGGCGCCGCCGCTCATCCGCCGCGCGCGCCGTTCGTCAGAGCGTAGCTCGGCTCAACCGGTTTCGATTTCGGAGCCCGCCGCTCCGCTCTATATTGCCGTCAGAAATTTTGATCGACGAGCAAAGCAATCTCGGATGTTTTCTGAAAACAGAACAATCAACAAGAGGAGTTAGTCATGAAAAATTTGATCGTAACCGCCGCCGTCGCCCTTTTCGCGACCGTCAACCTTTCCGCCGCTTCGATAGCCGCGCCCGTGCCGACCGTCGAGCAACTGCTGCTTCAACTTAAAGAAGCCAAGACCGACGTCGCTAAAGGCGATATCGTTTATCAACTCGGCGAGATGGAAGCCCAAGAGGCGACCGACGCGTTGCTCGACATCTTCTACAACGCCGAGCACGAGGGCTTGCGAGTAATGGCCGCCCTTTCGATCGCCAAGATCGGCGACGACAAAGGGATGGACGCGCTGAAGAACGCCGCCTACACCGACGACAACCCCTACGTCAAGAAGATGTGCGGCGTCTTCTACGTAGCCGAATACTACGGCGAGCTCTAACGCTTACAAACTCCGAAACCAGTACGCGCTCTCATAGGCGCTCCTTGGAGAGGCGGACCCCCCTACAGTCCGCCTTCTTTATTTTTAAATCCGACCTCCCGCCTCTTATTTATTTTTCCGACAAATTAAAGTATATTCAACGTCGGCGCGGTTATGGAACGACTCGACCCCGCGCTTCTTTTCCCGAACATCGGCATCGAACAATAGATAACTAATAACTATTCGGCGACTCTTTCGGACGGCATTCCCGAGCGCCGAGCCATCACAATCATCGCCTATCGACGGGAGGAACCTATGTCGGGCTTGAAGGAAAAACTTAGCGAAAAGATTGACGCGCATCGACCGCGTACGACGAAGCTGTTGAAGGAATACGGCGACGTCAAAGTCGGCGAAGTGAACGTGCAACAAGTCATCGGCGGTATGCGAGGCGTTAAGTCGTTGGTGACGGACACCTCGTATCTCGATCCGATGGAGGGCATACGCTTCCGCGGCTACACCATCCCCGAGACGCTCGCGAAGCTGCCGAAACCCGAGGGCGTCGAGATGCCCTACGTCGAGGGACACTTCTACCTCCTCCTCACGGGCGACATCCCGACCGAGAACGACGTCGCCGACGTGGCGCAAGAATTCCAAAAACGAGGCGAAGTACCCCAATACGTCTTCGATATGCTCAAGGCGATGCCCGCCGATAGCCACCCGATGGCGATGTTCTCCGCCGCGATCGTCGCGATGCAACGAGAGTCGAAGTTCGCCAAAGAGTATAAAGACGGACTCGATAAAATGAAGTATTGGGAGCCGACTTACGAGGACGCGATGGACATCCTCGCCAAGCTCCCCCGCGTCGCCGCATTCATCTACCGGCTCAAGTATAAGAACGACGACCAGATCGCGCCCGATCCGAAGCTCGATCTCGGCGGGAACTTCGCCAAGATGATGGGCGTGGATAAGCCCTACGACGACGTTTCTCGGATGTACTTCATCCTCCACTCCGATCACGAATCCGGCAACGTCTCCGCCCACACGGGGCACCTCGTCGCCAGCGCCCTCTCCGACGCCTACTACGCCGTCAGCGCGATGATCAACGGACTCGCCGGACCGCTCCACGGCTTGGCGAACGAGCAAGTGCTCCGTTGGTTGCAGGATGTGAAGGCGAAGATGGGCGACAAGACCCCGAGCGAGGAAGAGATGAAAAAGTTCGTCTGGGACACGCTCAATAGCGGACAAGTCATCCCCGGATACGGCCATGCCGTCTTGCGGAAAACCGATCCCCGCTACGCCGCCCAGCGCGACTTCTGCCTCAAGCACTTGAAGGACGACACCCTCTTCGGCTACGTCGATATGCTCTACCGCGTCACTCCGGACATCCTTAAGGAGCACGGCAAAGCGAAGAACCCGTGGCCCAACGTGGACGCGCAATCCGGCGTCATCCAATGGTATTACGGCGTGCAAGAGTACGACTTCTACACCGTGCTCTTCGGCGTCGGACGCGCGATCGGCGTATTGGCGAACATCGTCTGGGATCGCGCCCTCGGCTACCCGATCGAGCGACCGAAATCCATCACCACCGATATGCTCGAGGAAATCGCGGGCGTCAAGAAGTAATCCCTCCGATTATCGGAAAAGCGAAAAGGGCTCCCCTCGAGGAGCCCTTTTTGTTATCCACAAAACGCTTCCCCTACTTCAGAGCCACCATCTTTCTCGTGAGCCGGAAGACGCGCGCTCCGTCGGTCGATCGCGCGTCGATTCGGTAGAAATAGACGCCCGAGGAGAGCGCGCTCGCGTCGAACGCTACTCGATACCGTCCCGCCTCGCGCTCGCCTTGGGTCAATAGGGCGACGCGCTCGCCGAGAACGTTGTAAACCGCCAGCTCGACGCGGCTCCGCGTCGGCAGTTCGAAACGGATTTCCGTTTTCGGGTTGAAGGGATTCGGGAAGTTCGGCGCCAACGCGTAGTCCTTCGGCGCTCCGTCGGCGCGCTCGGCGGCGGCGGGATCGACGCCCTCGCCTTTGAGTATCACGCGTCGCGTCGGCGAAACGAGCGAGTTGGTCGTCGCCGTCAACGTGTCGAAGTACGGCTCGTACGCCTCGGGCGCGAACGTAACCTCGATTGTGTCGCTCGAGTAGGGGGCGATCGAGTCGGCGAACGCGGTCGCCGAGAACCTCTCGCTCTCAAGCTCGGCGGAAAGCACGACCAACGTGTCGCCGCCGACGTTTTCGAGGATAAGCGAGACGGTCGAGTCGGCGCCGACCGACACGCCGCCGAAATCGATCGTGTCCGGCGCCGAAGCGATCGGATAGTCGGCGTTCGCGTCCAGAACGATCGGCGTCGCGTACCAGCTCGTGTCCCCGTCGGTCGTGATCGCGGCGACGGCATGACGCGTAAGGCCGCCGACGGAGACGGTCGCGGACGTGTCGCTTCCGACGGTTCGAGCGAACGAGAGTATGCCGGAGGAGTCGTCGTCTTCGTAGAGCGCGAACTCGGCGAAATCGTCGAGCAAGGAGGGACGCCACGCGAACGTCGCCGAGGCGCCGTCGTAATCGACGAGCTCGAATCCGCGCGGCGGCACGGGCGGCGCGAGCGGATTGGGGGCGCCTAGCGCGGGCGAGACGCGAACGGAACCGATTACCTTCGAGCCGGTTCCCGTCAGCGAGCTGTCGCTAAAAAACGGTCCACTCGGATCGCCCCAATACGAGCGCCGCGCGTCGGCGGCC
This sequence comes from Ignavibacteriales bacterium, assembly GCA_014727845.1. Taxonomy (GTDB): domain Bacteria; phylum Bacteroidota; class Ignavibacteria; order Ignavibacteriales; family Ignavibacteriaceae; genus WJMR01. The sequence goes on along the minus strand of WJMR01000156.1, from coordinate 8,969 downwards.
ATAACGTCGGCATAACATTCCATCGCGTAGTCCGTATAAGCGTAGTTGCACGCGCTCGCGTCCATCAGCGCGGTCGAATCGTTCATCGCGTTAAAATCGAAACCGTCCGAATAAAACCGCGACGCGATCTCGTTATCCACGAACGTCGAGCGCGCATAGATCGCCGTGTCCACGTCTCTAGTGGTTATATGCGATAAATTCCCCCCGGGCGAGGGGTTTCGGTTGCCGGCGATTATCGCGTCGGTCATGCTCGCGTACTCGAAGAGCATTATCCTCACGGCGGGTCCTTCGTTGGCGAGAACTTCGACGCCGTCGAGGACGATCCGAGGCGAGGACGAGCCGACGACGTACAACACGGCGCCATAAGAGCTAACGTTTTCGCGTACGACGAACGGAGGAACGACGGAAACCTCGGAATCTTGCAACTTCGCGCCCGCGCCGTATTCCGCTTCATTCTTTTCAAACACAACGTTCTCGAAAACGCACGTCGAATGCGAAAATGTCGCGCCCCCGCCGCCGCCCCCAATGAACATGGCGAGGTTGCCGGAAAAGAGGCAATCTGTCGTCGTTACGTCGCTCAGCACCGCATAAACGCCTCCGCCCTCGTAGTCGCTAACGTTATCGGCGAAGACGCATCGCGTTTGGAGAACTTCGCTTTCGTACCAGCATACGCCGCCGCCGTAAGAGTTATACGATAGGTTCGAATCGACGCGGCAATCCGAGAAGGAGACGACGGCGTACTCCGTCCACGCGCCGCCGCCGCCGTCGGCTTCGTTGTTCGCCAATCGGACGCGCTCGAGCGTCGGGTCCGCGTTGACGACGTAAACGCCGCCGCCGTCGCCGCCCGAGTAACAGTCGCGTATCACGACCGAGCGGAAGGTAACGCCGTCGCCGTCCGCGGATTCCCCGAATACGGCGACCCCACCGCCGTCCGACGTACTCCGTCCGTTACGTATCGTAATATTAGCGACGATGGTGGAGTCGGGATCGTAGGCGAAACCGTCGAAGAGTAGCGCCCTATCCGCGTCGCCGCCGTCGATAACGACGTCGCACGAATCCCCTTCCCCCATCAGCGTTATGCCGTCTCGGGGGGGCCAAACGATGTTTTCGGAGTAAACGCCCGGCGCCACGCGTACGGTGTCGCCCGCCTCGGCGGCGTCCAGCGCCGCTTGGACGGTCGCATAATCGGTCGGCACGGATATCACGCCTTGGCCGAAAAGAGAGACCGCCGCAAACGCCGTCGCCGCGAGTATCATTTTCGTCGATAAATACTTCATTGTTATACTCCCCGGGTTAATGCACCAATAGTATTACATCCTGAAGAGTAAAAAAAAACGAAGAGAAGATCAAAAAAACGAGCTCGCGGAGGTCGCTACCCCGCGTCGAGGGCTTCCTCGCGGAGTCGAACCGCTTCTTCTTCTCCGAGGTAGCGGTCGATGAGGTGATGGGCTACGTAGAGTAGGGGCGTAAGGAGCGCGGCGACGACGAACTTATAGGCGTAGTTGACGACGGCGATCGCCAGCACGAGCGTGAACGACCACCCCGCGCCGATGTAGAAGGCGATCATCAAAACGACGAAGCTATCGACGAGTTGGGAGACGAGCGTGGAGCCGGTGGCGCGCAACCATATCTTCGACTCGCCCGTGCGCCGCTTGAGCGCCTGAAAGACGAGGACGTCCACCAATTGCCCGATAAGAAACGCGCCGAGCGATCCGACGATGATCCACAACCCTTGCCCGAATATCGCGTCGAACGAGCGCTCCATATCCAGCGTCGCGCCGTCCACCTCGCGGGCTATCCAGAACTCCGCGGGGGGCAGCTCCATCGAGAACCGGACGACGATAAACGCGTAAGCGATGAGCCCGGCGGCGAGGAAGGAAAGCAAGCGCACGCCGCGACGTCCGTAATACTCGTTGATAACGTCCGTCATCACGAAGACGACGGGCCAAAGGAGAACGCCGGCGGTGAGATTAAAGGAAAGTCCCGACTCGCCAAAGAACGCCAAGTCGGCGGGGGGAAGATCGAAGATCGCCTCGAGTGAGAAAATCTTCACGCCGATAAACTCCGCCATTAAGGCGTTGGCGACGAAGAATCCGCCCAAGACGACGAAGAGAACCGAGGACTTTTGTTTCATAGCGTTTTGCTCTGAGCGGAAACGCGCAAATTAACAATTCCCGGCGACTTCCTAATAATCATTTTCGTATCTTTGTCTCAATCATACAAATTGATGGTAAATTGATGGGAATCAATCGTGAAGAATTTCTTCGCCGCCGTGATAAACGTTCTGAAACGCCTTCTCTGCTTGAAGGACCGGCTACCGCTCCAAGCATTTCTCGAGTCTCGCGTCGGCGTCGTGGATGTCGGGGCGCGGGGCGGCTACCATCCTCGGTGGGATCAATTTGGAGATCGACTACGGGTTCATCTATTTGAACCCGAGAAAAACGGCTACGAGGAACTGGTCAAAATATTTGGCAAGGACGAGCGGGTCCGTCTCTATAACGTCGCTCTTTCGGAACGCGACGAGACGCTTTCGCTAAACGTAACAGCGTGGTCGCCTTCGACGACCGTGTACGAAATTGATCATGCATTTCTGCGCCAAACGAATATGGGCCATTTATTTGAGATACAATCGGCGGCGACGATTGAAGCGACGACGCTGTCGAAAACGCTCGATGAGCCGGTCGATTTCATAAAGCTGGACGTCGAGGGTCACGAACTGGCGATTTTGAAAGGCGCGAGCGAGGAGACATTCGACGGGTTGATCGGCGTAGAGTCGGAAATCGCGTTTCTTCCGTGGCGTAAAGGCGCGCCCGTTTTCGGAGATGTGGATGCGTTTTTACGCGACAAGGGGTTTTCGTTATGCGAACTCACACGCCACGCATATCATTATCGGGTTCCCACCAAACGTTTGGAGGCGCACGGATTCGTCTTTGGCGGTGATGTGCTCTATTTCAGAACGCCGACACTGGTCGTCGAGAACATTGAATCGGGGAAATGGGATCGATCGAAGTGGGAAATCGCGACGGGACTCTATCTCGCTTACGGCAACTTCGAGTTCGCTCACAAGCTATTAACGCTCGCCGAAGAGCGCGGTTATATCATTTCGAACGACCCGAAGGCGAAGCTGATCCGTAAGATGATCGCCGCGCGTTCGGGCTTTGGACGCCCCGTGCCGTTTAAGGTAATCAAAGCGCTTCGAGAGTTTCTCGTCCGCAATCCGGAATTGGACTACTGACCGCGTCGCGGCTCACATAAACTCTTTTACGAAGAACTCGAGCTCCTCCAAGTCCTGCTCGTCGAGCGTGAAGCCGACATGGTCGGCGAAGGTGTTGAGCACGACGAGCGAGTTGATGCTCGTGTCTTTCGTTTCGAGCGTCTGGATTTTCTTCGAGACGCTTCTATTGAGCTTGCCGATGTCGTCGTAGATTTTCGCGAGGTTGTTCAAGTTCCAATCCGGCTCGCCCCCTTGTTTCCACTTAACGAATTGCGCGAGTAGGAAGATCGAGAAGGCGCGCACTTCGGTCTCGTCGAGCGAGGCGAACGGGAGGTGGAAGTGGAGCATCGGGCGGAGCTTCTTCAGATACGGACAACCCGAGCTTGACATATAGATGCCGAGCAAACTGCTGACGCTGGATTGGAGCGAGGTCTTCTTGAAGTAGCCGCGCTGCGGCGCGTGCACGATCACGTTCGCCTCTTCGTAGGAATAAAGGTCTTGAAAGTGCGGCACGAGATCGAAAAGCGTGAGCGCGACGGGACAGTATTGATGCAACGACGTATCGAGCGGGCAGTGCGGGCATTTGAACTGCTCCAGCTCGCACCACGAGGGGGGCGGTTCGGGATTCTCGCGGATAAGATCGAGCGTCTCGGCGTCGAGCTTTACAAGGAAGGTTTTCTCTTGCCCGTCCTTAAACTTGAAGACGTATTTATATTCGTGAACTTTCTCGCTCATTGCAACGCTCCCGGCGCCTCGACGAACTCGCGGAGGTAGAACTCCAACTCGTCTATTAGTTGTTGATCGATGGTAAAGGAAATATAGTCGGCGAAGTTGTTCAGCGCCACGATCGAGCTGGCGCCCGTATCCTTCCGTTCCAACGCGCGGATTTTCTCGGAGATGTTCATGTTCATCGTGCGGATGTCGTCGTAGATCTTCGAGAGCCCGCGCATATCCCAATCGGGTTGGTCGCCCTTCGAGCGCCGAACGAATTGCGCGAGTAGATAGATCGACATCGCGCGGATTTGCGTCTCGTCCAGCGACGCGAACGGCAGATGGAAATAGAGCATCGGGCGGAGTTTGCCGACGACGGGGCATCCCGAGGCGACCATATAAATACCCATCAAACTGCTCACGCCTGATTCGAGCGAAGTCTTCTTGTAATACGACCGATGCGGCGCGTTAACGGTAACGTCGGCGTTCTCGTAGGCGAAAATATCGGCGAAGTCGCTCAACACCTCGGCGATGTTCAGCGCCAAGGGGCAATACTCCTTCGTATCGGCGATCGGGCAGTGCGAACATTTAAAGTTCTTCATCAACGCCCAGTCGGGCTTCTCGCGGTCGCCGTCCTCGATTATCCGCAAGGATTCGCGATCTAAATCGATCTTGAAGCGCTTCTCCTCGCCCTTCTCCAGATGAAACGTGTATTCAAAATGCAGTGTCTCTTCCATAGCTTCCGATAACGAGCTTATGAGATAAGAATGACAATATATCGCTCTTCTATTGTCGGGAAAATAGTGAAAATGTTAACGAAAAAGAATTTGATTCGGCTTGATAGTTGTCGCACCGTGAATTATACTATGTTGGGGCGAGGAAAAGGGTTTACTCACTTATAATAATACAGGGGAAACCAATGGGCGATCCCGCAAGGGACCAAACCCGGAGCGAGCAACCGTACGGTCGGATGTTCGGCGTTCTGGATAATCTTCCGCATTTCGTTTATTTACAATCCGACGACGGAGAGATCCACTATACGAACAAGAAGTTCGTCGCGCTTTTCGGAACGGTTGACGGGGAGCTTTGCTTCCGACACTTCAAACGAGGCGACGAGTTCTGTAAGGATTGCCCGACGCTCCGCGTCTTTGAAACGGGCGAATCGCAAACGCGCCCGTTCTTGGGTCCCGACTGCAGACGCTACCGAATTCACGAGTCGATCTACCGCGACCCCGAGTTGGGCGTGTTGGCGATGAAGGTCGGCAGCGACGTCGAGGACATCACCGAGGCGATGGAGGAAGCCGAACGAGCCCACGACGAAGCCGTGCGAGCCAAAGCCGAAGCGCACGCCATCCTCGACAGCCCGCGGAACGTGATGATCGTGGCGCTAACGCACGACCTGCGGATCCGTTTCTACAATAAGAATTTCCAACAATTCTACGGCGCCGCCTTCGGCGTGGAGCCAAAAGTCGGCGATTACTCTCTCGACTACCTGCAATTCGAGGAATCGGCGGAGGTCGCCGCGGATTTACTGAAGCGCTCGGACAAGGGCGAGCGCCCCAAACGCTTGCGCTCCTATACGATTAACGGCGAGGTCCGGCACGTGGAATTCCACGTCCAGCGCTCCCCCATCGCCGAGAACGAACCCGACGGCTACACCGTCTTCGCCATCGACGTCACCCAACGCGTCGAAGCCGAGCGAGCGTTAGCCGAATCCGAGGCGCTGTATCGAGCCGTGCTCGAGTCCTCGCCCGACGCCGTCGCGCTGACGGATCTCGACGGCACGATTACGCTCGTCTCTCCGCAAAACCAAAAGATTTTTAACCATAAATCGGTCGATGATTTTATCGGCAGAAGCGTCAACGACTACCTCGATCCGACCGAATGGGAGAGCGCCGAGAAGAACATCCGCCGCATCCACGCCGGAGAACAAAACGATCCGCAAGTGTATCTTATGGTAAAGGCGACGGGCGAACGGTTCTACGGCGAGACGTCCTCGAGCGTTATTCGTAACGAGCGCGGCGAGCCGACAAAAATGCTCACGTTTATCCGCGACGTCACCGACCGCGTCCGCGACCGCGAGAAGCTCGAACGCTTCGCCGCGGAACTCCGACAAACCAACGCCGAGAAAGACCGTTTCTTCGCAATCGTCGCGCACGACCTCCGCAGCCCGTTCCACGGATTACTCGGACTCTCAAAAACCCTGCGGGATACACTCAACGAGCTTCCGCCCGAGAAGATCCAACGCTCGGCGAGCTTGCTCCACGACTCGGCGGATTACCTGTATCAATTGGTGGAAAACCTCCATCGGTGGTCGCGTCTGCAACGAGATATGATGCCGTTCGACCCCGAGCCCGTTCGGCTGGACGAGATCGTCGAGAGCGCGACGACCGCCGTCGCCGCGTCGGCCGAAGCTAAGGGCGTCGCGCTTAAGAACGAGGCGACGCTCGAGACGACGCTCGTCGCCGACAAGCCGATGACCGTATCGATCGCGCAGAACCTCTTGACGAACGCCGTGAAGTTCACCTCGCCGGGCGGTTCGGTAACCGTGCGGATCGAGGAGGAGACCGACGCGATTCGTCTCGTCGTCGCGGACACGGGCGTGGGCATGGCGCCTGAGACGGCGCGGAACCTTTTTAAGGTCGATAAACGGAGCACGAGCGTGGGCACCGCGAACGAAACGGGCGCGGGATTGGGGTTGCTCATCGTCAAGGATATGGTCGCCAAGCATAACGGCGAGATCGCCGTCGATAGCGAGGAGGGCGTCGGTACGACCTTTACGGTTACGTTGCCGAAGAGCCGATAACGACGGTTTACCGATAGCGACGGTTTACCGGCGTCGGAATTCGGCGAGCTTCCGGAAGAGCTCTCTCTCGCTCTCGGTTAAGTTTTCGGGTATAAGAACGTTCACGCGCAGGAAAAGATCCCCCGCGCCGCCGTCCGCTTTGGGCATCCCGTAGCCGCGCATCCGCAACACTTTCCCGTTTTGGGTTTCCGGCGCGATCGTCACGCTCACCTTCTTACCGCCGAGCGTTTCCAAGACGGCGCGTCCGCCGAGCACGGCGTCGTAAAGATCGATGTCGAGATCGTAGTGGAGGTCGTCGCCTTTGCGCTCGAAGAGGGCGTGCTCGACGACGCGGACGGTCAGGTAGAGATCGCCGCGCGGTCCGCCGTTCTTCCCCGGGGCGCCTTGGTTTCGTATGCGGAGGCGTCTGCCGTCCTCGACGCCCGGAGGAATAGTGACGCGCAAGGTTTTCCCGCCCGCCTTAACTCGCTTATCGATGCCCGAGTAGGCCTCGTCGAGCGAGAGGTGTAGCTTGCCTTCATAGTCGCCGCCTTTTGCGGGTCGTCCGCCCGTCGCGCCTCGGAAGTCCCGCGCCCGCGCGCCGCCAAATCCGGTCGGATCGCCGCCGAACCCTCTCGGGTCGCCGCCGCGCGTCTCGCCCCCGAATCCGCTGAAGAAGCTGTTGAAGAAATCCGAGAACCCGCCGACGTTGCTGAAGATGTCGTTGACGTTCTGATACTCCCCGCCCGGTCGCGGTCGCCCGCCCGCGCGTCCCCGATACGCGCCCCAGTTCGAGGAGATTTGATCGTACTCGCGGCGCTTCTCGGGGTTGCTCAGCACCTCGTACGCCTCGGTGATGTCCTTGAACTTCTCTTCGGCGGTCGCGTCGCCTTTGTTCGCGTCGGGGTGGTATTGCTTGGCGAGCTTCCGATACGCCTTCCGAATCGCGTCTTTATCGGCTTTCTTCTCGACGCCGAGTATTTTGTAGTAGTCTTTGAATTCCATACGCGTAGTTATAGTTACTCGGTAAAAATATTAATATCCCGTCGTAAATCAATGATGAAAATCATTTCGCTTATGATTTATCTTCTCCGAACTTTTCCGAAGGAGCAAATCACCCGACTTCCGAACAGTATTTGACGCCGCTCGGTCGTCAAAGTTTCCGGAAGGCGCAAGCGCCGCGCCGCGCGCCGATGAATAATGATCGTGAAGATCGCTCGCGTGAAGTTGCATATATGGTTGCATTGCGTATTTTTTTAGCGACAACTAATCGATCTATATGAAGAAGAACAACCATAACGGTTATTCGGTTTTTTACCGAATTGGATTCTGGGCGGGGGCGCTCCTCGTCGGCGGTTTGACGTATCGGATCGCGGCGAAACGGGGCATGCGCCGCGCGACCGATCGCGCCGACCGCGATCCCGACACGGGTGTTCTCCGAGGCGCGCACGACCGCGTCTATCCGCTGGCGAGCGATCGGGCGGCGATCCTCCTCCACGGTTTCGGCTCTTCCCCCGCCGATTTCGGCGACCTTGGCGAACGACTCAACCGAGCGGGATTTCACGTCGTCGCTCCGCTGATGCCGGGTCATGGCGTCGAGCCGACCGAGCTGTTGACCGTCAAACGCGACGAATGGATCGCGGTCGCCGAGCGAACCCACCGCGCGCTTGCCGAACGATTCGGCGAAGTTAGCGTCGTCGGCTATTCGATGGGCGGCGTCCTCGCGTTGCATTTAGCTTCGACGGTTCCCGTTCAAGCGATCGCGCTGTGGGGCCTCTACGTTCGCGTGACGCATAAATGGTATTATGGTTTGCGCCCCGAGTGGTGGACGTATTTACTCGCTCCCCTACTCGGTTTCGTCGGACGCTCGAAAGAACACACGCACATCAACGACAAATCGCAGCTCGACCGCCTCGTCGCCTACGGCTACCTCCCCCTCCGGGCGGCGAAAGAACTCTTCAAGATGGGCGACGAAGTGCGCAAGCGCGTGCGAAACGTCGCCACGCCGATTTTACTCGTTCACTCTAAAGGCGACGAGACGGCGTCGGTGAAAAGCGCGATACAATTGTTGCGGAAGCTCGAGAACGCCGAACGCAAGGTGGCGCTCCTCGAGAAATCCAACCACGTGATCGGATGGGATTATGAACGAGACGTCGCCGCGACAATGACCGTCGATTTTCTCTCGAGTAAAGCGGGCGCCGCAAAGTCCGATAAAAAAGAGGAGGCGATGAGATGACCGATGTTCAAGCTTCCGGTGGT
>WJMR01000155.1 GCA_014727845.1 Ignavibacteriales bacterium | reverse complement strand
CACGACGACGACCGCGCCGCCGATCCACACCGAAAATATGAAGCTAAACATCGCGCCCATCCCCACGACCATCAACCCCATCGCGATAATCATCATCGGGAAAAAACCGACGCTCGGTTGCGATGTACTCATCCCGTTCTCCGGCGTTTGTTCGATTAAGAATACGCGCGCGAAACACTTCGCGCCTACTTGAATTTAGGCGCCGCGCGGTAGGAAGTCCACTAATATAATTGTTAACTTTCGGTTGTAGGGCGGTTTGTTTCGCCGCGTATCACGCTATGAATTTTCCGCTGTCAATATTAGTATGCGCGTCGCTCGTCGGCGCCACGACGATAGACCTCTTTGCGCAATCCTCCGAGGCCCGCGTCGCGAAGGGCGTTGTGGAGAACGCCGAGGGATTCCCCTTGCCCGGCGCGTCGATCGAGGCGATAGGTCTCGGCGTCGGGGGCGTCGCCGATTTGCGCGGCGGGTTCGATTTCGTCGTTCCGAGTCGAGCCGCCGTACGGTTGGTCGCCTCGCGCGTCGGTTATCGGACGGACACTCTCGCCTTCGGAGCGGGGGCGGACACGCTCCGAGCGGCGTTCCGACTCGAGCCGCTCGAGACGCGGCTATCGGACGTCGTCGTCTCCGCCAACAAATACGAGACCGACCCCGCCGAGATTCCGATATCCGTCTTCTCGCTCGACGCGGAAGAAGTGCGCGCGGTCGCGCGAAGCCACGTCGGCGAAGCGCTCGATCTCGCCCCTTCCGCTCGCGCAATCTCTTCGGGGATCGGCGCGAAGACGGGGCTTTCGGTTCGTTCGCTTAACGGCGGTCCGTCCTCCGTGAAAACGCTCGCGCTTCTGGACGGCGTTCCCCTCAACGTCGCGTGGGACGGAGGCGTCGATTGGCGAGCCCTTCCAATTGAAATCGTCGAGCGCGTCGAAACGGCGCCGGGTCCCGCCTCCGCGCTCTACGGCTCGAACGCCTCTGCGGGCGTCGTCAACGTCGTCACGCGCCGGCCGATCGAGTCCTTCGCGAGCGTCTCCCTCGAACGAGAGCAAACCGCGGCCCCCTCGCGCCGACCCGAGGACGAGGGGTACGGCGCGCCCGACTTTTCGCGCAACCGCGTCGCCTTCGCCGCCGCCCTCCCCGGCGACGTCGCGCAACTCGCCGCGCTCTCGTATATCGACGCGACCGAGCGTTTCCCGACCGACTACGAGAACGTACGGCAAACGGGTTCCCTATTCTATCGCGCCGACGCGGCTATCGGTGAATTCAATCTCGCGGGACGCGCGGTATTCTTCGGAGATCGCCTCGTCGATCGCGCCGACCGATTTCCAAACGAGGAAACGCAAACCTTCCTCGCCGTCGATCTCGAAGCCCGGCGCGTCGAAGCCCGACGATCGTTGACCGCCCGCGTATTTTTGAACCGCGGCGCCGATTGGATCGCTCCTCTCGAAAGCGGCGGCGAAACGGGATTCGCCTCGAGCCGCGTCGGCGTCGCCTTCGACGCGCTCTTTCTCGACGCCTTCGCCGACGTCGATCTCGCCGTCGGCGCCGACGCTCGCCTCGACCGCGCCGACGCCGAATACGACCGCGCCCTCGTCGATCCGCTCCTTCGGGGTTTGGAGCCCGTCGCGTTAACGAACAACCGAACGGGCGACCTCGACACCGTTCTCGCGCAAACGTACGACGCTCGATACGGCGTCGGCGAGAACGAGTTCGATCGGAGCGGCGCGGGCGCGTACCTTCGGCTTGAGCGTTCGTTCGGATCGCGGCTCGTCGTCGCGCTCGCCGCTCGCGCCGATCATTTCTCCGAGACGGGATTCGCACTCGCGCCCGACGTCGGCGCCGCGTTTCGCGTCGTCGAGACCGACGACTACGACGCCGTCCTCAAAGCTCGTTACGCCGAGGGATTCCGCGCCCCGTCCGTCACCGACCTTTACTCGCGCTCGCCCGACGGCTACGGCGATCCGACGCTCGATCCCGAACGGACGCGCTCGTTCGAAGTCGCGCTCTCCCAACGTCTCGCCGACGTCGCCGTTCTCGACGTCTCCTTTTATGCGATGGACGTCGAACGGTTGATCGTCAACGACGCCGCGGGTCCGACGGGGGAAGGATACTTCGCGATCGTTCCAACCGACGCGGGCGCCGACACGATTTCGCTTCGGATGAGACGCAACCTCGGCGACTACTCCCCTCGCGGCGTCGAGACGTCGCTACGACTCGCTCCGATTCCCGACTTCGAGGCGCGCCTCTCCCACGCATGGCTCGATCCGCGCGATTTCACCTTCCAAACCGCCGCGCATCGTTTCCGCGCCGACGCGACCGCTCGCTTACGAGCGGGCGTCGCGGTGTTCGCGCTCGGCGCGTCGATCGACCGAACGGGCGACGGCTACTTCTTTGACGACCACGCCGCGCCCTTCGAGGCGTTCACGCTCGTCGGCGCGCGCGTCGTCGCGACGTTCATCGACCGTTATACGCTCGGCGTCGAGGCGCGCAACCTGTTCGACGAACCCTATCGACTGTGGCATTACGCGCCGATGCCGGGGCGCTCGCTCGTCGCGCGCCTTTCCGTAAAATGGTGACCGCGCTATGACCGAACATTCCCCCGCTCCCTTCGCCTTTACTACGCGACAGCTCGTCTTTCTCGCGGGCGTCGTAGCGTTGGACTTCGCGTTCGGGTTGATCGTCAAGACCGCGTTGACGCCGACGGGCGTCCTCGCCGTCGTTCGGCTCGATATGTTTTTCCCCGTGATGCTGATGCTTCTCGCGCGCACGATCGTCGATCGGTTCGGAACCTTGATTGTTTACGAACTTGCGTGGGGGGCGCTCGCCGTCGCGGCGATGCCGGGCGCCTTCGGACTTCCCGGGGCGCTCAAACTCGCGCCGGCGCTCGCGCAAGGCGCCGCGTACGATCTCGTTTGCTCGGGCTTCCGTCGTTTCCCCACCGCGCGATTATACCTCGCCGCGGCGTTTGGCGGCGCGGTCGGATCGGTCGTCGTCGTCGCGACGCACCTCGCGCTCGGCGTTCCTTGGGCAAAGGCGACGATAGCGCTTTTCGGCATGAAATCCGCCTTACTCGTTCTCGTCTCGCTCGCGGGCGCGGCCGCGGCGTCGGTCGTATGGCGACGCGTTAAGGAGCTTCATCTCGTCAAACTTCTCGCCGCCGAATGATCGAGGCGCGCGGCTACGGCGTTCGTCCTCTCGGCGCCGACGACTTTGTGATCCGCGACGTCGATCTCGTCGTCCGCGAAGGCGAACGCGTCGGCGTCGTCGGAGAATCCGGATCGGGCAAGACGACGCTTCTCCATGCGCTCTGCGGTCTCGATCGCGTTACCTATGGCGGCGAGCGACGCGGCGAGTTGCGACTCGACGGCGCGCGCGAAGACGACGCGCGAGGATTCGCCGCCCTCGTTCCGCAAAATCCCGACGCGCAACTCTTCGGCGAGACCGTCGCCGACGAGCTCGAGACGAGCGGACGCGACGCGCTCGACGAAAAGGAACGCGCCCGACTCGACGACGTCCTTGATCTTTTCGGATTGTCCAACGCGCT
>WJMR01000154.1 GCA_014727845.1 Ignavibacteriales bacterium | reverse complement strand
GCACAAGCGGCGCAACGACTATCTCGACAAGCTCGCCTCCTTTCTTGGCTCGAACGGCTACCAAGCCGCCTTTTTTATCAACGGAGAGGTCGGCGACGACCGTCCCGCGAAGAAGTTCGTCAAGCCGCCCGTCTTCGGCGTCGAGATGTATCGCGCGCTCAAATCCGGCGGCGTCGTCTTCGACGCGAGGTGCGATATGTTCGCCGAGCATCCGAAAACCAAGCGGAAGATCGATATCGCGGGCGAGGAGACGCTCAATATGCGGCTCTTCGAGGCGACGGGCGTCGGCGCGTTCCTCCTCACCGAGCGGTACTCGAATCTTACGAAGTACTTCGAGCCGGGCAAGGAGATTGAGACGTTCGCCGACGAGGCGGAGCTGGTCGATAAGGTCCGCTACTACCTCGAACGTCCCGAGAAGCGGGCGGAAATCGCCAAACGAGGGCAAGAGCGGACGTTGCGCGATCACTCGATGGATAAGCGCGCCAAGGCGTTCGACGAGATCGTCCGCTCCCATTTGGCGAAAAAGGAAAGGAAATCCGAGCAGACGCCGAGCGTCACGACCGAGGACGCCGACGCGAAGGTACTCGAACTCTTTAAGAAGGCGAACATGGCGCTACAGAAGGAGAACACGGAGAAGGCGTTCGAGCTGATCAACGAGGCGAAGGCGTTTCGCAGACCGATGGAGCATCTCGATTTGCTCCGCGCGGCGATTTTCCTGCGGATGGGGCAAATCGACGCGGCGAGGCAGGCGGCGCTCGAGGAGCTGAGTCGCTTCCCCGACAACGAGAACGCGAACGTCCTCCTGAAGCGGTTGCCCAAATCCCGACCGCAACCCGTTCCCGACGATCCCGAGTTTAAAGGGCTGCTGGAGCGCGTCCGACCGCACTCGATGCTCGGCGAGGCGCGGCTGTTTTCCCTCTTCGAGTTGGCGAAGAAGATCGGCGAGGCGAACGTGCCCGGCGCGGTCGTCGAGTGCGGCGTGGCGCGAGGCGGATCCTTGGCGCTCCTCTCGAACGTCGCCAACGATCGGAAGATCTACGGCTTCGACACGTTCGAGGGCATGCCCCAACCGACCGAGGAAGACACGCTCGGCGGCGTGCCCGCCAACCAAACGGGGTGGGGCGCCGGCACGTGCGACGGTCCGAGAGTGCACGTACGAAAGGTGGTCGATAAGATCGGCGCGGGGCAAAACGTCGAGCTAATACCCGGCTTCTTCCAAGAAACGCTCCCCGAGTGGAAGGGGAAAATCGGCGAGATCGCGCTGCTGCATTTCGACGGCGACTGGTACGAGTCCGCCAAAACGGTCTTCGATCAGCTCTACGACTCCGTCGCGGTCGGCGGCTACATTCAGATAGACGACTATTCCTATTGGGAAGGGTGCCGGAAGGCGGTGGACGAGTTTCGGCGCAAGCGGGGCCTCGAGTTCGATCTCCGGCAGATCGACGGGAGCGCCGTCCGATTTCGTAAAACCGAATAGCGAGCGTTTTGTTTCCTCTCAAATGGATACGCTGCGCGCGCGGACGATGGTGCACGCTGGCGGGCGTTAATCTCGATCAACCGTATTTCAACAAGGCGATCGGCGTGTACATCGTCTGGTACGAGGACGACTACGTGCGCGCGCTGAAGGTGGGCGAGGGGAACGTGCGCAATCGGATACTCGAGGCGAGAAGCGATCCGCGTATCGGCGCGTACAATCCGCTACGAACATACGTAACGTGGGCGCTCGCCCCGAAAGAACACCGCGACGGATTAGTGAACTACATCCAACAGTCGGTGCAACCCGCGCTTGTCGGGCTCTATAAAACCGCATACCCGATCAAGTGTAACCTCCCCTGGGACGAGTGACCCCCTTGGCGCTCAAAGCCGAATTCTGCAAAGGGAAAGGGCTATTGAGGGCCCTCCATAATCGCAGTTTTTCGGCCTTTCCATTTTTTATACTCAAAGTAAATCGGAGGAAGCAATAACGGAGTAATGATCATTGCTACGTAACCGAACCAACCTCCTAAATAGCTATATTGTTGAATCTGTTCGCTTTCTAATCTTCTTTCTCTCCTTGGT
>WJMR01000023.1 GCA_014727845.1 Ignavibacteriales bacterium | reverse complement strand
GCCAAAGGTCGTACGAATGGTTATATTTAGTTTTTAACTAACCCTACGGCAGAACTAATTTGAACCTTTAAGAAAGGGGTTTTACCTATGAAGAAGTGGCTATTGCTCCTCGTCGCGTTTTCGACCGCGTTCTACATGGCGTGCGGCGACGGCGGCGGCGAAGGAGAAGGCGGGCACGGCGGCGAAGCGAAAGGTCCCGAGCTGAATCCCGACGGCACCTATAAGCTTTCCGATAGCGCAAAACAGTACTCGACGCCGACGCCGAGCGAACTCTTCTCGACGATCGACGAGTACGTGCCGAACATTCGGTTCCGGTACTACCTGAAGATCAACAAGAACAGCGGCTACGACGACGACCGTATGATCGCGTTGAACTTAGGCGATCGCCTCGCGCACTTGGTGCTCGCGGTGAAAGCCAAGGAGAAACAGCAGTTCCTGGATCTCGCCGACGTGGCGCAGGATCTCGCGTTGCAGATTAACGTCAGCGATCCGCTCATCTCGCGGAAGGACGAGCTGAAACGGCACGTGACGAACAACGAGTGGCCCGAGGTCACCAAGATTATGGACGCCCTGCACGAAGAGATCGTAGAGGAAGTCCGCCGGAAAGAGAACATCGGCGTGCTCGCGGAAACGGGCGCGTGGCTCAGCGGCTTGGATCTCGTCGCCGAAGCCATCAGCGAGAATTACGTCGTCGGCGCGACGAAGGCGTTCTATCAACCGCAGGTTATCAATCACCTCATCAACGAGTTGAACGGGCTCGAGTCCTACTCGAAGGATAGCCCCGTCGTTAAGGATGTGATCGCGGGCTTGAAAGAAATCGCGAAGAACAGCCCCGCCAACGAGGAAGACACGCTGACGAAAGAGGAAGTCGTGAAGCTACACGAGATAACTTCCAAGCTAATGAAGGGAATAACGGGCGGAGAATAACCGACGCCGCACCATGTTGAAGCCGGGCGCCTCGCGTCCGGCTTTTTTCGTTTAAACCGATTGATACGTTATGACGCGAATAAAGATTGACCTACCCGAAAGCGCCGACTACGCCACCGAGATGCGCGTCCGCGTCGGCGACGCCAACTACGCCGGACACCTCGCCAACAACGCCGTCCTCCTCCTCGCCCACGAGGCGCGGGTGCGGTTCCTCAACGAAATGGGGATGTCGGAAATGGACGCCGGCGGCGCCGGTTTGATTATGAACGACGCGGCGGTGGTGTACGAGGCGCAGGCGTATCCCGGGGAGACCCTCCGGGCGACGGTGACCGCCAAAGACTTCGGTCCCGTCGGGTGCGATATGTTCTTCAGATTTACGCGAACCTCCGACGGGAAGGAAATCGCCCGCGCGAAAACGGGCGTCGTCTTCTTCGACTACGACAAACAGAAGATCGCCCGCGTCCCCCAAGCGTTTCGGGACGCGCTCGAGAAACTCCGCGCTTAATCTTTCGCCGACGCCTCTTCCGTCGCCGCCTCGAGTTTCGCGGCGCGGTCGGCGAGCTTGCACTGTTCGATGAGCGCGTCGAGGTCGCCGTCGAGCGTTTCCTGCAAGCGGTGGATCGTCACGTTTATCCGATGATCGGTGACGCGGTTCTGCGGAAAGTTGTACGTCCGAATCTTGTCGCTCCTGTCGCCGCTCCCCACCATCGACTTTCGTTGCGCGGCGATCTTCGAGTTCTGCTCGCGCAGCTTCATATCGTAGAGCCGCGCCTTGAGCGCCTTCATCGCCTTCTGACGATTCTTCAGTTGCGAGCGCTCGTCTTGGCACTGCACCACCACGCCCGTCGGTAGGTGCGTGATGCGAATAGCCGTTTCGACCTTGTTCACGTTCTGTCCGCCCGCGCCCCCCGATCGATAGACGTCGATCTTGAGGTCGTTCGGATCCACGTCGATCTGCACGTCCTCCGCCTCGGGCAACGCCGCCACCGACGCGGCGGAAGTGTGCACTCTGCCGCTCGTTTCCGTCTCCGGCACGCGCTGCACGCGGTGCACGCCGCTCTCGAATTTCAGGTTGCCGTACGCCCCCTTCCCCTCCAACGAGAAGACCGCCTCCTTCACGCCGCCGATGCCCGTGTCGTTCAACTCGATCATATCGAGCTTCCAGCCCTTCAGCTCGGCGTAGCGGGTGTACATCCGGAACAAGTCGCCCGCGAACAGCGCCGCCTCCTCGCCCCCCGCGCCCGCGCGGATTTCCATCACCACGTTCTTGTCGTCGTTCGGATCCTTCGGCAACAGGAGAACTTTGATCTCCTCCTCGAGCTTCGTCTTCCGCTCCTCGAGCCCGTCCAACTCCTCGCGCGCCATCTCGCCGAGCTCGCCCCCCTCGCGCATCAGCTCTTTATTCCCGTCGATCTCCTCGAGCGTTTTCGCGTACTCGTCGTACGCCTTCACCACGTCCTCGAGCCCCGCTCGTTCCTTACTTAGCTCGATTACTTTCGTGTGATCGTTGGCGACCTCGGGATCGCTCATCCGTTTGGTGAGTTCGTCGTATCGTTTTTTCAGATTGGCGAGCTTGTCTATGATATTCATATCGGGCGTCTCGTCGTTTTCAATTGTTATACAAAGGTAATCGTGAGGACGATAATCTCCGAACGCGCGCCGACTTTAATCGGCGGACCCCACGATCCGACGCCGCTCGAGACGATCACTCTCGTCTCGCCGATCTTCTCCATACCGTGCGCGACGCGGTAGGCGAGCGAGGCGATCAGGTTGCCGGGAAAGAGCTGTCCGTTGTGCGTATGTCCGGAAAGTTGGAGGTCGATCCCCGCCTCGGCGGTTCGCTCCAAGCCGAACGGTTGATGGTCGAGGAGGAGCGT
>WJMR01000153.1 GCA_014727845.1 Ignavibacteriales bacterium | reverse complement strand
TGTGGGACGACATCGCCTACGACTACGAGCTGAAGGACGACAAAGTCGGGCTGGAGGATCTCATCTCCGACGTCACCGAGTTGAGGATTCCGCTACCGAAAGTCGGCGTGCTCACCATTTTCGGAAAACCGGAGATCAACCTCCGCATCAACGGCGCGGTGGATATCCACGCCGCCTGGCGCAACGAAACGACCGAGGGGCTCACCGTCTCTCGCTTAGGCAACACGCGCAACGAGCCGGATTTCAAGCAGCAAGTGCAGATTAACGTCAACGGCACTATCGGGGATAAGCTCGAGATCAACGCCGACTGGAACACCGAGCGAACGTTCGAGTACGAGAACCAACTGAAGATCGCCTACACCGGCTACGAGGACGAGATCGTCCAAAGCGTCGAGGCGGGTAACGTGTCGCTCGCGCTCCCCTCGCTCATAGGCGGTAGCGAGGCGCTTTTCGGCGTGAAGGCGAAGCTCCAATTCGGGCCTCTTTTCCTCACGGCGCTCGTTTCGCAGAAGAAGGGCGAGGTGAAGGAGAAATCGGTCTCGGGCGGCGTGCAGACGCAAGAATTCGAAATCCACGCCTACGACTATTCCAAGAGCCACTACTTCATCGACGAGGTGTACACCGACACGAGCGAGAGCTTAAACCTCTTCCAGAAGTATTACGGATATTATATGCTCGGCTTAACCAGTCGGAACTACGACCCGGAATACGAAGTGTTGGAAATCGAGGTGTGGAAGTCGGTCAACCAAATCCTCACCGACAAGAGTAAGGAGCGCGAGGCGATCGCGCATATCGATCTGGAGCCCTACACCGAGCAGGGTTTTACGTACGGGAGCGACGTACGCAACGCGGACCAATCGAGCGGCGAGGTGGAGAGCGGTAGATTTATGCTGCTGGAGCCGGGAATCGACTACGACTTCGAGCCGCGCGTGGGCCTTATCTCGTTCCGTTCGCAGATTAACGACAACGAAATTATCGCGGTCGCCTATCGCGTCGGTTCGGGGAGTAGCTCCCGCTACTACGGCGAGATGCTCTCCGGTAGCGGAGCGGCGGACGACACGACGGGCAAGCTCGTGTTAAAACTCGTGAAGCCGCAGAACTTGGGACCGAGCTACGAGAAGGCGTGGAATCTCCAAGCGAGGAATTTCTATTTCTTGGGAAGCAGCAACATCAAGCGCGACGGGTTCGAGCTGGATATCCAATACGTCGTGGACGGCGGCGAGCCGCAGTCGGTTTTCCGAGGCGTCAACCTCCTCAACGCGTTCGCGTTGGATCGCGAGAACGAGAGCGGCAACGTTACGCCCGACGGCGACGGCAAGTTCGACTGGAAGATCGGCGCGACAATCCTCCCCGCCACGGGCGAGATCGTCTTCCCCGTCCTCCAACCCTTCGGCGCGCAAATGCCGTCGGAGATCGCCGACACCTCGACGCTCTATCAAGACGTGTACGAGAAGACCGTAACCGAAGCCAAGCGGAACACGGAGAAGGACAAGTTCCTCATCAAAGGCGTCGTGAGCGGCGAGGCCTCCTCGAAATATATGCTCGGGTTCAACATCGTCGAGAACTCGGTGAAGGTGTTGCTCGACGGCAACGAGCTAAGCGAGGGCGCCGACTACTCGATGGACTATACGATGGGGCAACTGACGATCTACAACTCGGCGGCGTTGGCGCCCGGCGCGGATTTGCGCATCAGCTACGAAGAGAACGACCTCGTGCAGCTCGCCTCGAAAACCCTGTACGGCGCGCGCGGCGAACTCGAATTAGCCGAGAAAACGTCGTTCGGATTTTCCGCGATGACGGTGACCCACAAGACGCTCAGCGACAAAGTCCGACTCGGCGAAGAACCCCTCAGCAACTCGATTTACGGCGTCGATTTCGGAACCGAAATTGATCTGCCCTTCCTCACCAACGCCGTCGATTACCTCTTCCCCACCAAGCAGGCGTCCCTCTTCTCGCTCTCGGGCGAGGCGGCGTATATTGATCCGGATCCGAACACGCAAAAAAGCGAGATCGCGTCGGACAACGGGCAGAGCATCGCCTATGTGGACGACTTCGAGGGCGCGAAAC
>WJMR01000152.1 GCA_014727845.1 Ignavibacteriales bacterium | reverse complement strand
CTCTACTACTACTTTAAGGATAAGGACGCATTGGTGTACGAGCTGATGGGCTATTCGATGGAGCGGATCGGCGAGTTGTTCCATAAGCATCTCGACTATGATCGCGACTTCCTTACGAATCTGCACGGCATTAAGCTCGTGTACGAGGAGATGGCGACCGACTATCCGCATATAATTCGATTCTCGACCTACATCCAGACGCGCTCGATTCCGAACGACGTTATCGAGCGGAAAGAGAGCCAGCGAAAAGAGTTGATGGAGGAGGTCGTGCGCATCGTGGAGAAGGGTAAGCGGGAAGGATACGTTTGCCCCGAGCTCGATTCGCGCATCCTCGTTATCTCCATCCTCAGCTCGGTGATCACGATTATAATGATCAACGTGATGCTCAAGAAGGACATCGATCAATTCAAACGAGACCTCGAGGACCTCTACGTCTTCTGGATGCAAGCGTACGTAAAGAAACCGAAACCGGAGCAAGAATAATGAAACTATACACGCGGCGCGCGCCTCGGGCGTTGCTTGCGGCGTTCGCTCTCGCGATCGCGACGCCCGCGTTCGCGCAAGACGACCCGCGCGTCGTCGAGATCCGATGGGAGGAGGTCGTCGAGAAATCGATCGACGACAACCTCGCGCTACGCGCCAAACGATTGGACTATGAATCGCAAGACCTCGAAGAATGGAAATCGCTTTCGACCTTCCTGCCCACGCTGAGCTACCAAGGCGCGTGGACGAACAACCAAGAGATACCGAAATTCTTCATCGCGGGTCAGGTCATCGAAGTCGGCTCGCCGTGGACGATCCAGCACAACCTCGTCGCGTCGCTTCCCCTTTTCACGGGCGGCGCGCGATGGTTCAACTACGAGATCCAAAGCGACCTCCGCAAGTCTATGGCCGAGGAAGTGCGCGATATGGAAAGCGAAACCGCGCTCAACGCGCTCAAGGCGTACTTCGGCGTCGTTCTCGCCCAAGAGATGGAGGAGACGATGGCCGAGGCGGTCGAGGTCGCCGAGGCGAACCTTGAACAGGTGCGAACCAAGCGGAACGTCGGGACGGCGACCGAGTTGGATTTGCAGCGAGCCAAGGCGCAATACTTCGCCCAACTGCCGCAATACGAATCGGCGAAGAACGGCGTGAAGAAAGCGCGACAACAACTCAAGGTCGTGTTGAACATACCGCTCGAGGATTCGCTCGCGATAATGGACACGCTGGCGATTAAGTCGTTCGGCGCCGAGTACGTCGATCTTCCGCTCGAGGAGCTCAAGTCGATCGCTCGCGAGTCTCGTCCCGATCTCCGCGCGGGCGAGTATCAAGTGAAAGCGGCGGAGGGAGGCGAAACGGCGGCGCTGTCGCGGTTCTCGCCGACGGCGGCGTTGAGCTACACCGTCTCGCACCAAACGCAAGCCGAGGAGCTCGACGAGGACGGTACCTACTTCCGCACGAAAGCGCTCGCGCTGAGCGTGAGTTGGTCCCTCTTCGAGGGGGGCGGTCGCTATCTGGATTGGGAGAAAGCGGCGATCCGCACCCGACAAGCCGAACTCTACCGAAAGCTCGCCGACGACCAAGCGGCGCTCGAGGTCGAGAACGCTCGGCTCGATTACCTTGAATCCGTCGTGAACCTCGAAAGCTTGGAGGCGGCTTCCGCCCAAGCCGAGGAGGCGTCGCGGTTGGCGAATCTCCTCTACGGCGAGGGGATGAGCGCGCAGCTCGACGTTTTGAACGCGCAACTGGCGAAGACGCAAAGTCGCGCCGCGTATCTCGAAGGCGTCTATCGTTATAACGTGAGCCGATTGACGCTCCTCGACGCCGTCGGAAAATTGAACGCCATTTGGGAATAAGGAGAACGTAATGAACGCTAACAATCTATCGATCATCGTCGCCCTCGCCTCGCTTGTCGCGATTGTCGGATGCGGCGAACAAGAGCAAGAGAAGCAAAAACCCGCGACACCCGTGCGCGTCTATGTCGTCGAACCCGACTCGATTTCCGCTTTCGTCAAATCAACGGGCGCCATCGTCTCCGACGACGAGACGATCGTCTTCAGTAAAATCGGCGAGCGGATCGTCCGCGTTAACGCCAAAGCGGGCGACTACGTCCGTCGCGGCCAAGTGCTCGCCGTGCAGAAGAACGACATGCTCCGGCAGGCGATTAAAAGCGCCGAGGCGTCCTTAACCGGCGCGAAGATCAACCTCGAACAGCTCGCCGCCGACCATGCGCGCGTCGAGCGGCTCTACAATCAGAACGCGGTGAGCAAGCAACAATACGACCAGATCACCGCGCAGAAGAACGCCGCCGAAGCGACGCTCGACCAAGCGAAAGCGGGACTGGCGCAGGCGAAAGAGAACTACGACAATAGTTTCATCCGCACGCCCATTAGCGGCGAGCTCGCGGCGCTCTACGTGGATAAAAACCAAATGCTACCCGCGGGGCAACCCGTCGCGCAGATCGTCGGATCGCGCGTGATGAAAACCAAACTCAAACTCTCCGCCAAAGACGCCGCGACGATAAGCGAGGGACAGCGCGTGGTCGCCAAGTTTCCCGCGCTTCCCGACGTCGAACTCGAAGGCGTCGTTTCGGTCGTCGATCGCGCCCTCGAACCGAACACCAAGCTCCTCACCGTCGAAGCGCGTTTCGAGGGGGCGCCGGCGACCGTGAAATCCGGAATGTACGGCGAGTACTTGGTCGAGGTCGAGAGGCGACGCGGCGTCGTCACGCTGCCGATGAACGCGGTGATGTCGCAAACCGAAGTCGAGCTCGATCGGCACTCCGGCAAGCAAACCCGCATCGTCGATTACTACGTCTTTCTGGTCGAGGACGGAAAAGCCGAACGCGTCGTGGTTACGCCCGGGCTGGAGTCGAACGGATTGATCGAGATTACCGCGGGCGTCAAGTTCGGCGACAAGGTCGTCGTCGTCGGGCAGAACATCGTCAAGAACGGAGACCGCGTGAACGTCGTGGAGGACGGAGACCGACAATCGCCGGGCGACATTCAAGCCGACACCGAAAAAGCCGCCGACGCGACGGAATAGCGGAGGTATGACACAATGAGAATAGCCGAATTTAGCGTTAAGCGAAGAGTAACCGTGGCGATGGCGTATCTCGTCGTCGTCGGGTTCGGACTCTTCGGCTTGTCGCAGCTGAAAATCGATCTCTACCCCGACATCGATTTCCCGATCATCATCGTCGTCACCAACTATCAAGGCGTCGGACCCGAGGACGTCGAG
>WJMR01000151.1 GCA_014727845.1 Ignavibacteriales bacterium | reverse complement strand
CGCAAACGCTACAGATTCCCTACCTCGTCGTCGCGGGATTATCCGGCGCGGCGGGCAACTACCAATGGAAAGGCAGGAGGGTGAGGCGATGACCGCGCTCGGTATGCCGTGGCTCTACCGCCCCCCGTCGGCGGCGCGTCGGTTCTTTAATGATTTTATTTGGGAGACGACCGACGGCTCGGCGCTCCTGACGTTCGACGACGGTCCGACGCCGGGCGCGACCGACGCGGTTCTCGACGAACTCGAACGCGCCGACGTCAAGGCGCTCTTCTTCGTCGTCGGCGACGCCGCGGCGCGCGCGCCCGAGTTGTTGCGCGAGGTTCACGAGGCGGGGCACCTCGTCGGGAACCACACGAGGACGCACGCCAATATGCGCGGACTCTCGCCGGGCGAGCAACGCTCGGAAATCGAATCGGCCGCGCGCGTCGTCGAGGAGACGATCGGCTACGCGCCAAGATACTTCCGCCCTCCATACGGGAAGTTCGACGCGTCCCTACGGCGCGTGTTGCGCGACCTCGGCCTGATCGGCGTGATGTGGACGCTTCTACCCTACGACTGGCGAAGCGACGCCGAACTGTCGCGGCGCGTCGTCGAAAAATATTTCGAGGCGAGCGTCGTCGTCGCTTTGCACGACTCGTTGAAATCGAAACCAATCGCGCGCGAGACGATACGCGTCCTCGTCGAAACGGCGCGCGAGCGAAATTGCAGATTCGGAGATCCGCGCTTATGTCTATCGTAGAAATCGTTCTCCTCGTAATATTTCTCGCCTACGTCGTTCAGTCGTTGTTGTTCACCTACGCGTCGTCGAAGAATTATCCGAAGCTTTCGGACGACGAGTTGCCGACGGCGACGGTGATTGTGGCGGCGCGGAACGAAGAGGAGTCGATCGAGCGGTGCCTACGCTCGTTGGACGCGCTACGCTACCCCGAGGGTAAGTTGGAGATCGTGATCGCGGACGACCAATCCGACGACCGTACGAACGAGATCGTGTCGGAGTTCGTCAAGGGGAAACCGCGCTTCACGCTCCTCGTCGCCCCCGACCCGCGCGGCAACCTCCGAGGCAAGGCGAACGCGATCGACGCGGCGATCGAGCGCTCGACGGGCGAGGTGATTCTCACGACCGACGCCGATTGCGTCGTCGATCCCGACTGGGCTCGCTCGACCGCCGCACGCTACGTTGACGACGGGGTCGGGATGGTCTTCGGTTACACCGGGCAGGAAGCGACGGATATGTTTTCGGGAATGCAACACCTCGACTTCGTCTATCTTCTCGCCGTCGCGGCGGGCGCGATCAATCTCGACGGACCCGTCAGCTGCATCGGCAACAACATGTCGTATCGCCGCGAGGCGTACCGTCGAGTCGGGGGTTACGCGGGCTTGCCGTTCAGCGTCACCGAGGATTTCGCCTTGCTGATGGCGATCCACAAAACGCGCGACTATCGGCTCGTCTATCCGAACGATCCCGGCGCCTACGCCGTCTCGTTGCCGTGTCGATCGTGGAGCGAACTCTATCGGCAGAAACAGCGCTGGGCCGTCGGAGGGTTGGACAGCCCGTGGCGCGGCTTCCTCGTGATGACCGCGGGATTTCTCGCGCACGCCGCGCTCTTCGTCGCCCCGTTCTTCTTCACGCCCGTCGTCGCCGGCGCCGTCGCCGCAAAGTTCGTCGCGGATTTCTTTATGCTCTTTGTCACGCTCAAAAAGCTGCGCGCGACTTCGACCTTAAAGTATTTTTTAGTTTTTGAAATCTACTTTATCTTATACGTTTTGGCGCTACCGTTTGTCGCCTTGTTTCATCGCAACGTCTCGTGGAAGGCGCGCAAGTTCTGATGCTGATACTTTGCAATTATTACGTGACCTACCGTTGCAACGCGAACTGCTCGTTTTGCAACTTGGGCGGCAACGCGAAGACGCCGGGCGTGCCGCGCGCCTCGCTCGAGGATTTCAAGCGGAACATCGACGAGCTGACGGCGATGGGGTTGCGCTTCGTCGATCTCACGGGCGGCGAGCCGTTGCTCCATCCGCAAATAGGCGAGATGGCGGGCTACGCCCAGAGCAAAGGCGCGGTGACGGTCGTCGTCACCAACACGTTGCTCTATCCCAAGCGCGCCGAAGAGTTGGCGGGTAACGTCGATCTTCTCCGATTCTCGCTCGACTCCTCCGTTCGCGAGGAACACGACGCGATCCGAGGCGTGAAGTGTTTCGACAAAGTGATGGAGAGTATCGAGATCGCCCGCTCGCTCGGCGAGTATCCCGACCTCCTCTTCACCGCTACGGACGAGAACGCGAGCCGGCTGCCCGAGGTGTACGAGATCGCGCGACGCCACGACCTCGCGCTCATCGTCAACCCCGTCTTCTCCTATTTCGGAAACTCGAAGCTCTCGCAATCCTCGCTCGACGTCCTTCAAGAATTCACCGAGGGGAGGGAAGGGGTGTACGTCAACGACGGCTTCCTCGATCTCCGACGCGAGGGCGGCAACGACGTTGAGCAAAGCTACTGCAAGGCGGTCTCGAGCGTCGTCGTGATTTCGCCGAACAACGAGATCCTCCTGCCGTGTTTCCATCACGCCAAAGCGCGCCTCGCGATCGATCGACCGCTCGCCGAACTTATGGAATCCGAGACCGTCCAAAACTACAAAGAGCGCCAAGGCACGTTCGACTTCTGCAAGGGGTGCGACATCAACTGCTACTTCGAGCCGTCCTTCGCGTTGCCGCTCAATCGTTTCGGAAGGAAAGGCGTAAGGAACAAAGTGGGCTACGGATTTCTGAAATTTGTGCGCCAACCCCGCGAGCGCATCCGGATGGGGTTCTCCAGATGATCCTACGCGCGTGCGCGGTCGCGGCGTTGCTCGCGTCGGCGACGGTCGCCCAGCGCGTCGAGACCGTCGCCTTCCCGACCGACCTTACCGTCTCGCCCTTCGTCGCCAATTTTCTCGAGCGCCGCGTCGGCGTCGAGTTTCAAACCGAGAGCAACGCGCTCCGATTGGATATCGGCGCGTCGCGCGACTTATGGCGCCGCGTCGAGAACGACGAGACGATCGCCGTCGGCGCCGACTTCTTCACTTACACGCGGCTTCGCCAAAAATCCCAATTCCGTTTTCCCGTCGAGGCGGTCGATTATCTTTTCGGGTTGAACGCCGTCTATCGCGTCGATCGCGAAGATGACGCGTACGGCGCGCGCTTCCGAGTGAGCCACGTGAGCGCCCACCTCGCCGACGGCAGGTGGAACGACCGCGCCGACGAATGGATGGAACGCCGCGAACCGTTCACCTACAGTAAGGAGTTCGTCGAGCTCGCCCCGTTCTATCGTTTCGGCGCGACCCGCGTTTACGGCTGTCTGACGTGGGTGTTCCACGTTATACCGTCGTATCTCGGCTCGTATCAAGGGCAAATTGGCGTCGAGCGCTTCTTTCCCGAGGCGACGTTCCTCGGCGCGACCCCCTTTCTCGCCTACGATCTCCGTCTCCGCGAGACGACGGCGTGGACGGCGGACAACTCCGCGGCGGCGGGCGTGAAATTCGGCGAGCCGTTTGGAGCCGGGCTTTCCCTCATCGTTCACTATTATCAAGGCGCCAACGTTCACGGTTTGTTCCACGACCGTCGCGAGGAATATGTCTCGCTCGGCGTCAACGTCGATCTCTAATGGCGGAGCGTCCGCAAGAAAAATATCCCCCGGAACGCGCCGCCGACGCCGCCCCGTTGGAACGCGTCGCCAAACGCGGTTGGTTCTTCGCCGACGGTTGGCTCCTCCCGACGTCGCTCTTCCTCCTGACGTTCCTCGCCGCGACGATCGCGGGCGCCGAGTGGACGCTGAACGGCGCGGCGCTGTTGGACCCGACGAAGTGGGCGACGGGATTGCCCTTCTCGATTTCCTTGATGTTTATCCTCGCCTCGCACGAGTTCGGACATTACTTCGCGGCGCGCGCGCACGGCGTCGAAGCGTCGTTGCCGCGCTTCCTCCCGTTCCCCCCGCTACTTGGAACCGTCGGGCTTCCCAACTTCGGCACGCTCGGCGCGGTGATTAAGACGAAGACGGAGGTCGCCTCGCGACGCGCGCTCTTCGACGTCGGCGCGGCGGGACCGATCGCGGGATTCGTCGCCACGCTGATTGTGCTCGCCTACGGGTTCACGCACTTGCCGAGCGTCGAGTTCCTCCTCGATATCCACCCCGACTATTTTGCTGACGACTACCTCGCCGAGGGGGCGGCGCTGACGTTCGGCGATTCGCTTCTCTTCGCGGGGATGCGCGCCGTTCTTCCGAGCGCGACCGACTTTGTGCCGCCGATGACGGAGGTCTATCACTATCCGTTCCTCAACGCCGGATGGTTCGGCTTGTTCATCACGGCGATGAACTTGATTCCCGTCGGACAGCTCGACGGCGGACACATCGCGGCGGCGCGGCTCGGACGTCGCGGACATATCAAGGTCGCCGCGTTCTCGATGATCGCGTTGGTGGCGATGGGCGCGGCCGGGGCGATCACGGCGCTCGGAAGCGACTACGGTTGGTTCGATTATCAATTCGGATGGGGCGGCTGGCTGTTCTGGGCGGGTTTGCTCTACTTCTTCGTGCGCGTCGAGCATCCGCCGCTCGCCGAGGAGGAGCCGCTCGATCCGAAACGGCGCGCCGTCGCGTATTTGGCGTTGGCGATCTTCGCGCTCTCCTTCGCCCCCTCGCCGTTATATATCGCGCCGACGGGATGACGAGCATGGATGTACCGCCATACTACCTATTATAGGTCGATTATTTTTCGGATATTTAAGGTTATGAAAAGCAAACATATAGTCGCGGGAATCGTCGCGGCGCTCGCCTTCGGGGCGTGCGGCGAGAGGGACTACGACGAGACGATCTCGCCGGAACCCTTGACGTACGCGGTCGCCGACATTGCGGTCGCCGACACGATTTACTACAACGAGTTGGAACCGACGCTCCCCGTCTCGATCGAGCTGACGAACGCCCGAGGCGTGAGCCGAGTGTACGCCGAGCTCTATCAAGCCGATCCGTTCGAGCGATTGAGCGACGCGACGATCGAGTTGCGGGACGACGGCGAGGGCGCGGACGCGGTAGCCGACGATCTCGTCTTCGCGGGCGAGACGCCGTTAAGCCCCGACTATCGGAACGGCGCGCACCAAGTCTTTCTCTTCGCCGACGACGCCGACCAAACGCGACGGCTCCTCGGCGAGATTAACTTCGTTTACGACAACGGCGCCGACAACGTTGCGCCCGCTATCGCGCTGATCGACGCGCCCGACACGATCGACGTCGAGGATCAACGAGTCGTCTTCCAAATGTACGCGACCGTCGTCGATTCCAACGGCGTCGAGGATATCGAGAGCGTCTTTCTCGTTCCCTATCGACCCGACGGCACGACGAGCGGCGCCCGCTTCGCGCTCGATTTCTACGGCGACAACGACGACTTCACCGCGACATACTATCAAGTGTTCGAGGTGACGCCCGAGAACGACAAGGGAACGTACCGATTCGATTTCGAAGCGATCGATCGCGGCGGAAAATCGAGCGGCGCGATTCCGCACACAATCCTCGTCAAGTAGTCCACGCGACTTCCGAAAACATAAGCGTATGCGAAAACCCATCTATATTATATTGTCGCTTCTGATCGCCGCAGCGTCGGCGACGACGTTTGGTCAAACGCCGAGCGCGTTCGGTTACGATTTGGACGCGCCGCTCGCGAAAAGCGCCGAACGGAACCCCGCGGCGAACAGCGTCAACGCGATCTTGATCGTCGGCGACACCGTGTGGCTCGGAACCTCGCGGGGCTTAAGTCGCACAACCGACGGCGGCGACACGTGGCGGAACTATTACGGAACCCCCGCGTTCGGAACGAGCTCCGTGCCCGCGCTGGCGTACGACTCGACGCGAAACGTCGTCTGGGCGTCCACGATGTACACGAAAGACGACGTGCCCGTGGGGACGGGTTTACGATACACCCCCGACAACGGCGAGACGTGGCAAACCGTTCCCCAACCGCTCGACGAGCCGGACGACTCGATCCTCTACTACGGCGAGAACAAAATCAGCGCGCTCCCGATCACCGTCCCCGAGCAGAACATCATCTACGACGTCGCGACGACATCGACTTCAGTGTTCATCGCCACGTGGGCGGGCGGCGTGCGCCGAAGCGACGATCAAGGCGCGACGTGGGAGCGCGTCGTGCTTCCGCCGGACAACCTGAACTTCATCCACCCCGACTCCGCCAATAGTTTCTATCTCAGCCCCTCGCGCGGCGCGCTCG
>WJMR01000150.1 GCA_014727845.1 Ignavibacteriales bacterium | reverse complement strand
CCCCGACGGGTCGGGATTCACTCGCTACGCTCGCTCAGTTCTTCTCGCCGCTAGGGAATCCCCCCGCCTCCCTTCGGTCGGCGACCCCCTTCAGAAGGGGGTATGATAAAAAGGGCGAGGCGCGGTCTTAATCTCTTTGCCTCCTGTCAAGGGGGCGGCGTAGCCCCGACGAAGGAGGGGCGAAGCGGGGGTTCCTCTTAAAACGTGGAGAGGGAGGTCATCCCGACTTGTCGGGGATTCACTTGCTACGCTCGTCCGGTCCTTCGTCCCTGTTCCGCTTTATCTTTACCCGTCGGATTAGTATTATACTTGGTTGATATGAGAGCGTTTTGGAAATCCGAAAAACCGACAATATAATATGAGCAACTACGACGTCGTCTGCTTCGCCGCCCACCCCGACGATATGGAGTTCTCGATCGCCGGAACGATCGCCAAGCTCGTCGGCGAGGGGAAGCGCGTTTTGCAGGTGGTTTTCACGAAGGCGGAGAACTCGACGCACGGGACGGTGGAGGAGCGGATGCGGGAGCTGGACGCCGCCTCGCAAGCGCTCGGGGTGGATTACCGCGTCCTCGATTTCCACGACGGCTTGCTCTTCTCCGACGCCGAGACGCAAGCCGCCGCGGCGCGCGTCCTCAAGGAAACCCGACCCGCCGTCGTCTTCGCGCCCTACCACACGAACGACGCGGGGCATTGGGATTGGCAGGCGCATCACGACCACCTCGAGTGCGGCAAGATCGTTAAGGAGGCGCTGAAGTTCGCGCGCTTCGTCAATTTCTTCGACGATCTGAAAGTCTCCCACCTCGTCCGCCGCTGCTACTACTATATGATCCCGACCGACCGTCGTCCGACGTTCGTCGTGGACGTAACCGACGCGCGCGAGAAGAAGCTCGAGGCGATCAAGAAATACGAAACGCAGATGCGCATCAATCGGATCGGCGTGTCGATGCTCGAGTTGATCGAAACGCGCGAGAAGTTTTTTGGGATGGCGATCGGCGCCAAATACGGCGAGGGCTTTATCGTGGACGAGACGTTCCGCGCCGAGCCGAATCATTTATTTGAATTGTAGCGCGACTCACGAACGGAAAGCGACGAAGGAAAGTGACGCATCTCGCCTTTACGGCGCACTCGAATATCGGTGGAAGCTCGACGGCGGCGGCGTACCTCGCCAACGCGCTCGTCGAACGCGACTTCGAGGTCTCGTGGGTCGCCTCGGCGCGGCACCGCTACTTAAGCGAGCGCGTCCGCCACGAGCCCGTGTTTGTGGGCGACGCGCTGAAGCTGAATCTCGGGGCGACGTTGCAGACCGCGGACGCCCTCGTCAACCTCGGCAAGCACAAACCGATCGACGTGGTGTGCGCGCATTTCGCCGTGCCGTTCGCCGTCTCGGCGCAGATCTACCGCCACATTACGGGCGTTCCCTTCGTCGTCTCCTTTCACGGCTCGGACGTTCACAACGAGGATATTTACCGTCACTATGGCGCGGTAACGACCGCCGCGGCCGAGAACGCCGCCGCGACGACGACGATCTCGCGCTATTTAGCCGAGGAGATTCGTCGGAAATCCGACGGCGCGCTCGATCCGGAAGTGATACCGAACTTCATCCCCGCCTCGTCGTTCCACCCCGACGAGATCGACGACGAGCCGCGCGATCGCTTGTTGCACGTCTCGAACTTCACGGCGAACAAGAACGTCGAACTGTTGGCGCGGGCGTTCGCCCTCCTCGCCGAGGAGCGCCCCGGTTTGCGGCTTACGTTGGCGGGCGACGGGGAGACGAAGGAGCGCGTCCGCGAGCTTGTCCGAGCGCTCGGCGTCGGCGATCGGGTCGAGTTCATCGGCGTCGTCGAGGAATCCGACGAACTGCGCCGCCTCGTCGGGGCGCACGACGCGACGATAATGGCGTCGGATATGGAGGGGCTTCCCCTCTCGCTTTTAGAAACGTTGCAGTGCGGACGCCCGATACTCTCGACGAACGTGGGGGGCGTGCCGGAAATAGTGGGCGAGTCGTATCCGTTCCTCTTTCCGCCCCGCGATCTCGACGCGTGCGCCGAGGCGCTCCGACGGCTCTACGCCGATCCGCTCGGATTCGCCGAACGGCGGCGCGAGGCGCTGAAGATTTCCCGACGCTACTCCGAAGAGGAGGTCGTCGGGCGCTACGAACGCGTCTATCGGCGCGCGGCGGAGCGGGGGACGCGTCCGACCGCCGAGAAGATGGAAACGACCGACACACTCCGAAGGAACGAGAATGCGTAAGACGACGTTCGTTATCGTCGCCGCGCTCGCGGCTATCGGCGCCGCGCGGGCGCAGGAGTTCTACCAATTGCGCGTAACCGCCGGCGGGGAAACCGCCGAGGTCGCCTGCTTCCAACGCAACAATCTCCCGTTCGTATCGGCGGTCGATCTGGCGCGGAAGTTCAAAATCAACTATTACGAGAACGAGGAACGCGGCAAGGTGGAGCTGAAGTTCCCCGACCACACGCTCAAGCTCACCGCCAAGAACGCCTTCGTCGTCCTCACGCCGAGCGGCGAATCGAGCCGAGCGTTCCAGATTCCCGTCCGTTGCCTCCAACTCCACAACGAGCTCTTCTTCCCGATCCCCTACCTCGACGAGACGCTCGAGCGGTGCTTCGGGGGCGAGGTGTCGTACGATCCGAAAGTGATAAAGCCGGCGGACGTATTCGCGGAGACGACCGATCCGACGCCGTCCGAACACGCGAACGAGATCGTCAACCTCGCCGTCGAGGAGAAGCGCAACGGCGCGCTTGTGCGGATCGAGTTGGCGAAGCCCTTGCCCGGCGCGTATCACGTCGTCGTCAACAACACGCTGAAGCTGGTGTTGGCGGATGTCGCCTTCGACCCGGCGTTGTTGGATCGGGTGGCGCCCGGCGGCGTGGTTACGCAAATCCTCGGTAAGACGGGCGACGCGGGCTGCGAGCTCTACGTCAACCTCTCGAACGAGTTCGGCTCCTACGAAGTGTTGCCCTCGAAGGATAAGAAGACGCTCCTCATAACGCTGCATAGCCGCGTGCTGGAGGACGTCGCCGAGGGGGTCGGGAAGGAGCGGTGGGTCTTCGATACGATCGTGCTCGATCCCGGTCACGGGGGCGTCGATCCCGGCGCGGTCTCGGGCTCGCTCTACGAGAAGGATATCAACCTCGACGTCTCGCTGAAGATCGGCGACGCGATAGAGCGAGAGATGCCCGACGTGCGGGTGGCATACACGCGCGAGACGGACGTCTTCGTCGAGTTGCACGAACGGGGTAAGATCGCCAACGAGAAGGGGGGCAAGCTGTTCATTTCCGTTCATTGCAACGCCACGCCCGACCGCTCGACGGGCGCCGACGGCGTCGAGTTCTACCTCCTCCGTCCGGGGCGGACGCAAGAGGCGGTCGAGATCGCCGAGTTCGAGAACAGCGTCGTCAAGTTCGAGGAGAACCCCGACCGTTACGAGGAGCTGACCGTCGAGAACTTCATCTTCGTCTCGATGGCGCGGTCGGCGTATATGCAGTATTCCGAAAAATTCGCCGAGTATCTCGACGTCGCCTTTCGTAAGGAGACGTCGCTACGGGCGCGCGGCGTGAAGCAGGCGGGTTTCTGGGTGCTCGTCGGCGCCTCGATGCCGAGCGTGCTCGTCGAGTTGGGCTTCATCACCAACCCGTCGGACGCGGCGTATCTACGGTCGGAGCGGGGGCAAGAGGAGATCGCGCGCGCGACCGTCGAGGCGATAAAGGAGTTCCGCGAGTATTACGACAGAGTGCTACAATCCGAATAAGAGAAGGACGACGAGATGAGTAAGGAATCGATTTGGGGAATAGCGGTAATGGGCTTGTATATTCTGCTGCTCGTTCTGCAACAGGCGATCGGGTAGGACCCCTCGCGGCGGTTAGTCGTCGGGCGCGTTCGCGATGTTCTCGAGCGCGTCGGCGAGCGCGTCGCGTTCTTTGTCGGCGAGGACGTTCAGCGCTTTGGCGATTTCCTCGTCGATCTTTTTCGCCGCCGTCTTCGCCGCGGCTTCCCCCTCCTTCGTCAACGAAACCACGTACCGTCGGCGATCCCGCTTCTCGTGCTTCCGTTCCGCCAACCCTTTATCCACCAACCGATCGACGACGAACGTCATATTACCCGCGGTAACGCCGAGGCGCCGCCCCAGCTCTCCCATCGGAAGGTCGGGGTCGCGTCGGAGGGCGTCGAGCGCGCGGAACTGCGGCAACGTTAGCTCCGAGGCGCGCGCCGCCTTCGCGAGGCGCTTATCCAGCTTACGATACGCCGCGCCGACGAGACGGAACACGTCCGCGTCCTTACTCTTCGCGCTTTCGGAACGTTTCGAGGTCATGCCTGTGGTCGGTTGTTCAAACTTAAATTAAATACTTTTCGCGGGAAATCAAAAGACGCCGCAAGATTTCTCGATACGGCGCACGATTTCTCGTCGGCGGGCGCGCCGGACCTCGCCGAGTAATGTATTATAGCCAATAGAAGCCCTTGACAAACCTCGGCGATTCGTTTATTATGTTTTCCGTTTAGGAAGGACCGACGCGGAGCCGAATTGTGTGGGCGACGATTTCGCGGAGAGGCGCGTCGAGCGATATGGCATCCTTAACAACGTAGTGAAGCAAGGAGCGTTCTTATGGGTTGGTACGACAACGCGGGAATACGGTCGAAGATACTCTTGATCGCGTTGATTCCTATTCTCGGCTTGGCGGCGCTGTTATATTTCGGCGTATCGGGCAACCGACAGCTTTCCGAAGATTTCGAACATTTCGTGGACGTCGAGCAAGAGGAGTCGATCCTCCTGTATCAATTGCACACGTCGGCGTTGCAGGCGGGGCACGCGCTCCGGAACGCCATACTCGACTCCACCGATCAAATCGCCTACGACCAGACGCTCGCTTCGATGGACGAGTTCGAGGCGACGCTGAAAAAGCTCCGGTCGATG
>WJMR01000022.1 GCA_014727845.1 Ignavibacteriales bacterium | reverse complement strand
TCCAACGATTCGGTTTTTTCGGCGACTTTTTTCCGAAGCTCGGCGTTTACGAACGCGATGACGCCGATGATCGCCAGAAAGAACGCCGAGAGCGCGCCGAGCCAAATAAGCTTGTCGCGCCAATTGGGTTCCGGTACGTGGAAGATCATCCCCTCGACGATATAGTCCGCGGGCAGGAACCCCTCGTCGATGTAGAGTTTCGACATCCGTTCGAGTCGGTGCGGATTAACGTGCCCGACTTCGATTACGTCGGGTCGCGCCAGGTCCCGAGTTTTGCGCGCCTCGAATTCGAGGAATTCGCGCGTGAGCGGGGGCGAGTCGCTCGGAAGGGCGAGAAGTATGTCGATCGCCGAATCGACGTTCTCGAACGCCCACTCCCATCCGCGAATCGAGGCGTCTCGGAAGGCGCGCGCCTCCTCGGGATTAGCCGACGCGTAGGATTGGAGCGCGAACATCGCGTCGCCGTAGAAATCCACGCCGTAATCCAAAGGACGCAATAACACGGGTTCGTAGCCCGCTTTCCTTATATCATAGGGCTGCGAGGTGATGTAGCCCACCATTCCGTCCACGTTTCCTTGGATTAAATCGATATAATTATAAGTATGCGGTAGGTACACCGCCGAATCTCGCGGTATCCCCTCGCGCTCCATCATAAAAACGAGTTGTAAGCCCTCGAGGTAGTCCCCAAGCATCAATCGCGCGCCCGCCAAATCCGCAGGCGTCCGTATGCCGTTTTCCGAGACGGAGATAATCGCGTAGGGGGAATGTTGGAAGATCACGCCGAGGATCGACGGCGCGAACCCTTCGGCCTTCAACCGCATTAAGTTCGGAACCCCGTCCACCCCATATTCCGCGTCGCCCCGCTTCACCTTCTCCGAGGCGGGAACCCCGGGCGTTCCCTCGATAATCTCGACGTTAAGCCCCGCGTCGGCGTAGTAGCCGAGCGCCTTAGCCGCGTAATACCCCGCAAACTGAAACTGCTTTCGCCACTTCAGCTGAAGACGAACCGATTTGAGCCCCGGTTCTTCTTGGCTACCACTTTCCGCGCAACACGCTACCGAGAAGGCGAGAAGGCAAATCCATACTATAAGGGTTCTCCGTATCACGAATACACCTTTTTCCAAAAGTTTGCCGCATTATTTCTTCTCTCGATTATTCCCGTTTACTTATTATATGCGTCCAACTATTATGATAACGGGACGATAGTACGCGCCGTCTCACGCTTGATAACGTTCTGTAGGAAAATGCTTACGCATCCCCGTTATCGCAATAGCCCCGTCGGTATTATTTTTATAGCCCATAAACGCGACAACGATGTCGTTTACCGGAAAATCGCCGCGCGCTTTCTTACTAATAAAAACCGCGTTACATTAGGGATTATAGAAACTCGATATTCGCCGATGCAAACCCGCGACATAACGTTCCGACTAACGCCGAGCGACGCGCTCCGCAACCAGATGCGCCCGTTCCTGACGCACGTCTTCCGACTCACGTTCATCTTCGCGGCGGTCGTGGCGTTATATTTCGTCGGCGTCTCGAAGCTCAACGCGCCGGGCAAAGGCGAGAGCTCCTCGCTCGTCGCCGTCGTCCTCACCGTCGGCGTTATCGTGGCGGGGCTGTTGGTTGGATACGTCATCTATATGTTTTTCGTATATTTGCGGCGTTACGCCTCCGAATGGCGAATCGTCGTTCGCGATAGCGGCGTTGAAGTAACGGGAGGCGGCGCGGACGCGGTGTACGCGTGGCACACCGTCGAGAGCGTCGAGCGCGACGACCGCTACATCCGAATGCGAACCACGAGCGATAAGATAATCGCCGCGCCCAAACACGCCTTCCCCGACGCGAGCGCCGCCGAGGAGTTCTACCGCGCCGTAAGCGATCGCCTCTCGGCGAGCGTGTTCGTGGACGCGAAAAGCGAGGTATGAGCGCCGCAAGCAATCGGAGCCGGTTCGATGCGTAAATCGATATCCATATCCCGCGCGCTTCTCGTCCGCCTCGGCGCCGTCGTCGCGGCGGTCGTCGCCCTCCTTCTCGGCGCCGGCGCCCCCGTCGATCGCGCCTTACACGACGGCTTCCGACGCGTCGCCGGCGAAGAAACGCTCGCCAAAGAGATCGTCCTCGTCGGCTTCAATCGCGATGATATCGATCGACTCCGCTGGCCCCTTAAGCGCAACTACTACGCCCTGCTCGTCCGACGACTCTCCGAATTGAACGTCCGCGTCCTCGGGCTGGAAGTCTTC
>WJMR01000149.1 GCA_014727845.1 Ignavibacteriales bacterium | reverse complement strand
CCGTGATCTGTCTCGGCGCCGTCATCAGAGGTTCGACGCCCCACTTCGACTATATCGCCGCCGAGGTCGCCAAGGGCGTCGCCCACGCCACGATGGAAACGGAAACCCCGATCGCCTTCGGCGTGCTAACGACCGACACGATCGAGCAAGCCGTCGAGCGCGCGGGAACGAAATCCGGCAACAAGGGGTTCGACGCCGCGCTGACGGCAATCGAGATGGCGAACGTCCTCAAACAACTGAAGAAGTAGCCGCCCCCCGGCGAGTCCGACGGTCGGTTTTTGGAGGGAAGCGCCGAGCGCCTTTCCCGCGCCGAGCCAAGGCGCTATCTTATCCGCCGACCGACGACGATTTATACGAGATTCGAAAGGAACGACTATGCGCCGAATGTTGGCGGCGACGCTCAAGTTGGCGGCGACGCTCGCCCTCGTCTGCGTTTTCGCGGCGCGCGGGCAGATAGCGCGGAATTGGGAGACGCACGCCTCGATGCGCGACGTCTCGCGCGGCGCCTACGCCGACGGCGTTATCTGGGCGGCGTCGGGCGGCTCGCTCTTCTCCTATCATATAGCCGACTCCGTCTTCCGCGCCTATCACAAAACCGACGGCTTGAACGGCTCGCGGATAACCGCGCTCGCGATCGACGAGGACGGCTACGTGTGGACGGGCGCCGAGGACGGCAAGATCGACCGGCTCGACCCGACGACGGGCGCCGTGCGGACGCTCCTCGACGTCGCGCTCTCGCAACGACCGCGCAAGGAAATCAACGACATTGTCGTCGTCGGCGACGAGGCGTATCTCGCCACCGACTACGGCGCGACGATCGTCGATCGGCGGACGACCGGCTTTAAGGATACGTGGATGAAGTTCGGAGGTTTCGAGCCGAATACGGCCGTCGAGGCGATCGTGGAATTCGGCGGACGGTTCGTCGCGGCAACCTCTCTCGGCATAGCGCGCGCAAAGCCGAACGCCGGCTCGCTCGCCGATCCCGCCTCGTGGGATACCGACGCCCTCTCCGACGGCGACTTCCCCTTCGGCGCCCCCCGCGATCTGGCGGTCTATCGCGGAGCGCTGATAGCCGCCGCCGAAGAGGGACTCGCGGTTTATACCGATTCGGGGTGGACGGCGCTCGACGAAGAGTTCCGAGGCGATCCGATACTCGACCTCCGCGTCGTCGGCGACGATCTCTACTTTGTGGAACGAACGACGACCAACTTCGGAGGCGCCGTCTTTACGCGCGCTCGCCTCCTCCGTCACGACGGCGAGCGGATCGACACGCTCGTCGCCGACGCGCCCGCGAGCGACGAGATCATTTGCGTCGAGGGCGCCCGCTACCTCGTCTCGGCAAGCGGCGTGATGCGTTTCGGACTCGACGGCGTTCGGACGTTCGCCTCTCCGAACGGACCCGCGGCGAACCGATTCCGCGACGCCGCCTTTGCGCCCGACGGTTCCGTCTGGTTCGCAAGCGGCAAGGATAACGGCGCGGCGGGCGCCTACCGATTGACGAACGGCGCGTGGACGAACTACCTCGCCTCGGAGAACGACTCGATCTCTTCGGACGCGTTCTACGCGGTCGCCGTCGGTCCCGATGGCGAGGTCGCTTTCGGCAACTGGGGGAGCGGGGTGTATATCTTTACGCCCGACGGGGAGATTCGCAACTACGACGCGTTGAACAGTCCCTTGGCGCCCGTCGAAGGATCCGAGAATTTCGTCGTCGTCTCCTCGGTCGCCTACGACTCGCGCGGCAACCTCTGGGCGCTGAATTTTAACGCGAACGATCAATACGTCCTCTACGCGTTGACGCCCGACGGAGAGTGGAAGCGCTTCAAGAACGCGTTGCGCCCCGGTTCGAACAAATACGGCGCGATGACGATCGACCAATACGACACGAAATGGTTCTCGCTGACCGAGGACGGTATCGGGGTCTATTACTTCAACGAGCGGGGCACGTTCGACGACGAGAGCGACGACGCCCGCGGCGCGATCGACGAGAGGGACGGTCTCGATCGGGAGGCGACAACCTTAACGATCGATCGGCGCGGCGATTTGTGGATCGGAACCGAGCAGGGCGTTTTCGTCGTCGGGAACCTCTCGGCGGCGCTCGGCGGCTACGCGCTCGATCCGTATCTCGTGTTCGGATTGAAGGACCAGAACGTCGCCGCGATGGCGGTCGATCCGATTAATCGGAAGTGGGTCGGTTCGAGCTACGGTCTCACGGTCGGCACGACCGACGGTTCCTCGACGTACGCGACGTTCGACGCGGACAACGGCGGTCTCGCCGCCGACGCGGTCGAGTCGATCTCGATCGATCCGGCGACGGGGCGCGGCTACGCGGGAACGGCGAACGGTCTCTCGACGTTCCTCACCGACGCGATCGAGCCGGCAAAGAGTTTCGACGGACTCCGCGTCTATCCCGCTCCCTTCCGCCCCGACGAGACCGAGCGCGCGACGATCGAGGGACTTGTGGCGGGAAGCTCGTTCAAGGTTTTCAACGTCGCCGGCGCGCTCGTCGCCGAACGCGACACCCCCGGCGGCGCGGTCGGCTACTGGGACGGAACCGACGACGCCGGCGCCCTCGTACCCACGGGCGTCTATTTTATCGTCGCCTTCGATCAGGAGGGCTCGCGCGTCGCCGTCGAGAAAATCGCCGTCGTCCGATAGGCGACTAATGCGGAACGTTTCGGACACCCCTTCGTCGAAACTCGTTCGGTTGCCGTTTTGGCGCCGCGTTCCTTATATTAATATAGTTTAAACTCAATCAGACGGGAAGCATTATGCGAGCTATTTACGTGGCGGGGATATTCGCGTTGGCGACGGCGTTCGTCGCTTCGGCGCAAGAAGAAGGGGGCGAACAACTCTACTTGGTAGATTACGATCACGCGCGCTTCCAATTGGACGAGGAGAGCATGCTCCTCGAGGTGTATTACAGCTTCTATCAGAACGCGCTTACGGTTTTCGAGCGAGACGGCAAGGAGATTATCAGCGGCGAGCTGAGCGTGTACGTGGACGAGAAGGACGGCGGCGAACGGGTCGTCGAGCGTACGTACGACCTCACCTACGACGCCGTCGAGGGCGCGGGGCAGACGCTCACGGGCGTGCTGAAGTATCGGATCCCGTACGGCGAGTACGTCGCGTCGATCGTCGCGAGAGACAACGGCGCGGAAGATCGGATCGACAGCAGCTCGTTCGATCTCGTTTCGGCGCCCGTCTCCGACGAGACGTTCGAGCTGAGCGACTTGCAGCTGGCGGCGAACATCCTGAAGGGCGGAAACGAGGAGTCGCTCTTTTATAAGAACACGATGGAAGTCGTGCCGAACCCGACCTCCCTTTACGGCGAGGGCTTGCCCGTCGTCTTCTTTTATCTCGAAATTTACGGCGCGAACATAACGACCGACGAATCGTGCGATCGCCTGCTCGTCGAGCATAAGCTGATCGACGAGATCGGTCAACCCGTGTACGAGAAAGAGAAGGTCATCGGCAGGGAGCACGCCGCCGTGGTGGAGGTTGGCGCGGCCCCCGCGGCGAAACTTCCGACGGGCGGCTACACCCTCTACGTCGCCGTCACCGACACGGCGACCGAGGAGAGCGTCTATTCCGCCAAGCGGGTGTACGTCTATAATCCCGGCGTGATCGATTCGGCGACCCGCGCGGAATCCGCCGCCGACACCGACTTCCTCCAATCCGAATTCGCGCAGATGGGCGAGGAGGAAATCGAGGAGAGGTTCAACCAGTCGAAATACGTCGCCGTTTCCGACGAGACCGATCAATGGGAGAACCTCGAGACGCTCGACGCGAAGCGGAAATTCCTCTTCGAGTTTTGGAAGAACCGGGACTCGAAACCCGAGACGGAAATCAACGAAGCCAAGCGGGAGTATTTCGAGCGCGTCGAGTACGCCGATCGGAACTACGACGCCTTAGGCAAGCCGGGCTGGAAGACCGATCGCGGGCGCGTGTACGTTCGCTACGGCGAACCCGACGAAATCGAGCGCTACCCGAACCAGCAGGACACTAAGCCCTACGAGATCTGGCATTACAACCAAATAGAAGGCGGCGTCATCTTCGTCTTCGGGGACTTGACGCAATTCGGAAACTATATGCTGCTCCACTCCACGATGCGCGGCGAGCTTTACGACACGAACTGGATGCAGCGCATCCGCTCGGCGTATTAATCCGCGCCGAACGCGCTTGTGAAGAACAAACTCGAATACGCGCTCTTTATCGCGTTTAGCGTGGCGTTTCGCGCCGTCGGATTATGGGCGGCGCGACGCTTGGCGACGCCGCTCGGGCTCTTCTTCTACTATGTCGTCCCGATTCGGAAAGCGGTGACGCTGAAGAACCTCGCGATCGCCTTCCCCGAACTCTCCGAACGCGAGCGCCGACGGTTGGCGCGCGCCGCGTATCGGAACTTCGCGATCGTCCTCGTCGAAATCCTCTCGATTCCCTCGATCTCGCAAAAGCGCGTAGTCCGCGCCGCTCGGATTCGCGGCGTCTCGCTCGTCGAGGAGAAGCTCCGCTTGGGGAGGGGCGTCGTCTTCCTCACCGCCCACTTTGGCAATTGGGAATTCGCGGGGATGTCCGCCTCGCTGCAAATGTCCGCGCCGCTTAACTCGGTCGTAAAGCCGTTGCGGAACCCCTACGTCGATCGGTGGATGAACGCCGCGCGCGGCAAGTGGAATCAGCGAACGATTCGGCTCGGCGTCTCGATTCGCAACGTCTATCAAGCGTTGCGGGAAGGAAAGACGGTGGCGCTCGTCGGCGATCAGCGCGGACCGAAGGACGGCGCGCGGGTGGATTTTTTCGGAAGATCCTCGTCGGTCTATCAGGGCGTATCGGCGCTCGCCGCCAAAACGGGCGCGCCGATTATTATGGGATTCGCCGTCCGCCGCCCCGACTACGACTACGAGGTCGAGTTCGAGGAGCTGGATCTAAGCGGTTTGCCCGACGACTTCGAGGAGCGGACGCGCAAGATCACCCGCCGCCACACCGCCCATCTCGAACGGATGATTCGTCGCCACCCCGACCACTGGTTCTGGATGCACGAC
The DNA here is from genome assembly GCA_014727845.1 of Ignavibacteriales bacterium. Taxonomy (GTDB): domain Bacteria; phylum Bacteroidota; class Ignavibacteria; order Ignavibacteriales; family Ignavibacteriaceae; genus WJMR01. The sequence goes on along the minus strand of WJMR01000149.1, from coordinate 3,843 downwards.
CGATGGAAGAACTGAAGCCCGACGCGCGCGTTCTCGTGATCCAGACCGCCTTTATCGGCGACGCGATACTGACGCTCCCCGCGATCCAACATATCAAAACGCTCCGCCCCGCCGCCGAGATCGACGTCGTCGCCATCCCCTCGACCGCCGACGTGTTCCGCCGCTCGCCCTCGGTTCGAGAGACGCTCGTCCTCGATAAACGAGGCGCGCATCGTTCCTTGTGGGGCGTCGGAAACTTCGCGCGCGCGTTGCGCCGTCGCGGCTACGACGAGCTCTACGCGCCGCATCGGTCGTTCCGGACGGCGTTCGCCGCTCGGCTATCCGGGGCGCCCGCCCGCGTCGGTTTCGATCGGTCGGCATGGCGAGGCGCCTACACGCGGCTCGTTCGGTATCGCGAGGATTGGCACGAAGTTCGGCGGAATCTCTCGCTCGTTCCCGAGCCGCCCGAGGAGTGGCGGTTCCGACCGGAGATCCGACCGACCGCCGAGGAGAAGGCGCGCGTGGCGGAGTTTTTCAAGGAATGGGATTTACCTGAGAACGCGAAAATCGTAGCGTGCGCGCCCGGTTCGGTGTGGGAGACGAAGCGGTACCCTGTTTCCGATTTTAACAAAATATTGCGATATTTAGCGGCTAAGGATTTCCGGACGCTCGTCGTCGGCTCCCCGCAAGATCGCGCGTTGGGCGAGGAGGCGACGAGGGGCGCGCCGGGGGCTCGGAACGCGGCGGGTATCTTCACTATTGCCGAGACGATCGAGGCGCTCGCGCGGTGCCGGGTCGTCGTCGCCAACGATAGCGCGCCGACGCATTTCGGCGTCGCCGCCGACGTCCCGACGTTGACGCTGTATTGCTCGACGACGCCCGCGTTCGGGTTCTACCCGTATCACGATCGCGGCGCCCGGCTGAGCGTCGAACCGCTCGAATGCAAACCCTGCGGCGTCCATGGCTTGCGACGCTGCCCGATTGGAACGTTCGAGTGCGCCCGTCGGCTTACGCCCGAGCGGGTGATAGAGAAATTAAAAGAAACGCGCGTTCTTCAGTAGATAGAGTATGACCGAGAAACATAAAAAGCTCTACTCGGTGGACGAGGATTTCGCCGGCGCCATCGCGCGCGCCGAGGAGCTCTATTACGGCGGCGGTTTGTTTATCTATCCGACCGACACGGTGTACGGCTTCGGCGCCAATCCCTTCAACGCCGACGTCGTCGATCGCGTGGGCTACGTGAAGCGGCGACCGAAAGACAAGCGCTACATTTTGTTGGCGCCCGATATCGAGACGACGCTCCGTCATGCGGTTCCGACGAGCGAGCGACACATCGACGCGCTTATGGCGGCTTGGCCCAATCCGCTCTCCGCGGTGCTCCGCCTCAATCGGGAGACGCGCGAGTTGCTCGGGCAGGACACCGCGGCGTTTCGGATTCCCGATCACCGCTTCTGTCGGAAACTGCTCGAGACGATCAACGCGCCTCTTATCTCGACGAGCGCCAATCGGCGCGGCGAGGAACCGACGACCGAGCCCTCGATCGTGGAGCAAGAATTCCGCGACGAAGTGGACGCCATTTTTTACGAAGAGAAAAGATCGTTCGCGGAAAGCTCCACCCTCGTGGATATGACCGAGGAGGAGCCGCGACTGATCCGCGAAGGGAAGATGCCCTTCGAGACGATCCTCGAGATATTCGCCAAGGCGGACGCGTCGGTCTAACCGAACGCGATCCTCCAAACGGACGCCGATATGAAATCGAAAAAGAAATCATGGTTCGCCAAGTATCGCTTCTCGGTGACGGTGTTGCCGGAATCGACGTCCCGGAAGTTTAAACCGAGGACGCTCTCGTTCAAAACCGTTCTCCTCTACGCCTCGGCGATCGCGTTGGGAACGATGGTTACCTGGACGCTCATCCTCTCGCAAACGCCGCTCAAGACGCTGCTCTTTAGCCAAGGGCTCACGTTCAGTCCCGAGGCGAATCGGACGATCATCGAGTTGAATAAGCGCGTCAATTCGCTGACCGACGAAGTCGAGATGATGCGCCGTAAGAACGAGCAGCTCAAAGCCGCGATTTTACTGGGCGATTCGACTCTCTCGACCTACTTCACGCAGCCGGAAATCCCCGAGAACGACGCGACGATCGACGACGACGAGACGGACGAACCCGAAACGGAATCCGACGCCGACTTGCCGAACGACCAAGGCGGGCAAGACGCCTACGAGCCGCCGCCCGTCCGCGAGTCGCCGACCCGCGAGACGCCCTCGGGCGATACGCCCGCGAGATCCGAAACGACCGAGCGGGAGACGACGACCGAGCGGGATGACCCCGCCCCGACGCGAAACCGGACGACGACCGACACAAACGCCCAAGGCGACGGCGCGCCCTACGCGGGTAGCTTGCTCGGCGCGTTGCGGTTGGCGCAAGCCGCCGAAACGACCGAGGCGACGACGACGCGCGAAACGCCGACCTCGATTCTGCCGACGGCGAACCGCGTCAACGACGTCGTCTATTTCCGAGCGCCTATTCGCGGATTCGTAACTCGCGGCTACGACCCCGCGACGGGACACTTCGGCGTGGACTTCGCCGCGAAAACGGGAACGCCCGTCTTGGCGGCCGCCGACGGCTACGTGATTTCGGCGGACTATAGTTTCGAGGACGGACACACGCTCATCGTCGCCCATCCCGACGGGTATATGACGGTCTATAAACATTGCGAGCGCCTTTTGGCGAGGGTTCGCGAACGCGTCACGCGCGGCGAGGCGATCGCGCTGTGCGGCGACACGGGCGAACGCTCGACGGGACCGCATCTGCATTTCGAGTTGTGGAGCGACGGCGCGGCGATCGATCCGACGGAATATTTAACCGACTATTAATTCGCGCAATCGACATTTTTTTCGCGCGACCGACAATTAATTCGCGGAACAAGCAAGGAGTAGCGCCGCTTTGAAGAATCAAGGAAAACACGAAGACGTTATCAGCATCATCGGACCCGGCGTCGAGATCAACGGGGTCGTTAACTCGCAAGGCAGTATGCGCATCGACGGCTACATCAAAGGCGACATAACCGCCAAGGGCGACGTCGTTATCGGCGACACGGGAGAAACCGTCGGCGCGATTCGCGGCAAGAGCGTCACGCTCGCCGGACGCGTGACGGGCGAAGTATTCTGCGAGGATAAACTCACGCTCGAAGCGAACTCGACGTTGCAAGGCGATCTCGTCGCCAAGACGCTCGTCATCGAGGCGGGCGCGAAATTCGACGGTAAAAGCTCGATGAGCGACGCCTCGAAGATCCTGCAAGAACGAGATTAGTTGTGCCGGCGCGCGAGGATCGTCCGAACGCGTGGCGGTCGGTCGCGCCGTATCTCGGATTGGGAACGCAACTCGCCGTTACCGTCGTGCTCTTCGTTCTGCTCGGCGTGTGGCTGGACGGCGAATGGGACACGAACCCTTGGATGACGATCGCGGGCGCCCTCGTCGGCGCGGGAGCGGGGATGTATAATTTCATCAGAGCGGCGCTCGCCGCCGGAAAGGACGACCGTAAGGATGCGTAGCCCCCTCCGGCTTATCCTCGGCGGAACCGTCGTCGCCGCGCTCTTCGCGCTCGGCGCGCGGGCGCTTGGTAACGGGAGCGCGTTTACCGAGGCGCAAACCCACGCCGTCTTCGGCGGATTGACGCTCGGCTATCTATATTATATAGCCGCAACCCTCTCCATCTTCTTCGCGTTTCAGGTTAAGGGAAAGACGTTCGCGCTGGTTACCGTCGGCGGTTTGATTCTCCGAACCACCTTCCTCTTGGCGCTCGTCGCAATCGGTCTGGTCGTCTTGAATCTTAACGCGAAGTACTTTATTTTATCGTTCTTGTT
>WJMR01000148.1 GCA_014727845.1 Ignavibacteriales bacterium | reverse complement strand
TTCGCCGAGGTGCGCGAGTATCAACCGGGCGACGACATCCGCGATATCGACTGGAACGTGACGGCGCGCTTCGATCGACCGTACGTCAAGGTCTTCGAGGAAGAGCGCGAACTAACGGTGATGCTCGTCGTGGATCTTAGCGGCTCTCAATACTTCGGAACGGTCAACGCCACGAAGCGTCAAATCGCCGTCGAAATTAGCGCCATCCTCGCCTTCTCCGCCTTGAAGAACAACGACAAGGTCGGCTTGATCATCTTCAGCGATAAGATCGAAAAGTTCGTGCCCCCGAAGAAGTCGCGCTCGCACGCGCTGCGAATCATCCGCGAGCTCCTCTCCTTCGAGCCGGAGGGGAAGGGAACGGACGTGAACTCGGCGCTCGAGTTCCTGAACAAGGCGCACAAGAAACGCGCGATCGTCTTTCTTATTTCCGACTTCAACGACGACGGCTACGACCGAAGCTTACGGATCGTCGGCAAGCGTCACGACCTCATCGGCGTCGAGATTTCCGACGAGCGGGAGCAGACGATCCCCCGCATCGGGCTCGCGCGCTTCCGCGATCCCGAGACGGGACGCGAGGAAGTGGTGGACGCCGGCAGCAAGTCGTTCCTAACATTTTATCGGAAACGCAAGCGCGAGCTCCGGGAGTCGCGGCAACGGCTGTTCAACACAAGTCGGCTGGATCGCATTAGCGTCAACACGCGCGACTCCTACATCTCGCCGCTTGTCGGATTTTTTAGAACGCGCGGAAAACGATGGTAAGAGTAATCGCGACGATAGCGGCGTTGGCGGCGTTCGCCGCGGCCAACGCGCAACAGATCTCGGTCGAGAGCGCGGCCGACACGACCGACTACCTCGTCGGCGATCCGATCGAGTTCACGATCACGGCGCGCCACGACGAGTCGTTCACGGTCACGCCGCCGCAATTCCCCGACACGATCGAGGGCGTCGAGGTGATCGACGTCGCCCCGCCCGCGAAGAACGCGACCGTTACACCGAACGAAACGGTCTTCCGCTACACGCTGATGGGCTTCGACTCGATCGAGGTCGTCGTGCCGCCGATCGAGATTTACTACTCGAGCGACGACGACCATCGCCTCCGAACGCTGCGCACGAAGCCGACGCGGTTCGTCGTCCACACGCTGGAAGTCGAGGGCGAGGATCCGAAAGACGTGAAACCGCCCGCTCGCCTACCGACGCCGTGGTGGGTGTACGCCTTGTGGATCGGCGTCCCTCTCGCGCTCGCGGCGATCGGCTATCTATTATATAAGCGCCATCGAAAACGCAAAGCGCTCGCGCCCGCTCCGAAGAAGGAAAAGGAGAAACCCTCCTGGGAGATCGCCCTCGAACAACTCCGCCGACTGGAGGCGAAGGAGCTGTGGCAAAACGGCGAGGTCAAAGCGTTCCACTCGGAGATCACGGAGATCGTTCGGCGGTATCTCGCGAGGCGATTCGGCGTGGCCGTTATGGAGACGACCACGACCGAGACGATCGCGCTCCTCTCCGGCGCCCGCGACGCCGAGCGCGCACTGCTCGACGTGAAGGAGTTTTTAAGTTTGGCGGATATGGTGAAGTTTGCGAAATACGCGCCGCACGAGGAGGCGAACGCCGAAATGACGCGCCGCGCGTATCGGATCGTCGAGAAGACCAAACCGGCGCCCGCGAGCGAGACCGGAAATGCGAAGGTACGTCATGCCTGAGTTCGGATCGGAATTCGCGTATCCGTGGGTTCTCGCGGGGCTCGCGATCGTTCCCTTGTTGGCGGCGTATCGTTGGTTCTTTGGGCGGAAGCGCGAGATGAGCGTGGTCTTCTCGAATATGAACCGCGTGTACGACCGTCCGCGCGGATGGCGCGAGCGCCTCGCGGAAACGCCCGTCCTTTTCCGCCTACTCGCGATCGCCGCGCTGATCGTGGCGTTGGCGCGACCGCAGACGTTCAACTCGGGCGAGGACGTGACGACCGAGGGGATCGACATCGTCGTCGCGCTCGATATCTCGGGCAGTATGAAGGCGATGGACTTCAAACCGAACCGCTTGAAAGCGGCGAAGGAAATCACCGACGAGTTCATCAAAGGGCGAACGTCCGATCGCATCGGATTGGTGGTGTTCGCGCGCTCGGCGTTTACGCAGTGCCCGCTGACGCTCGACTACTCGGCGTTGCGCAACCTGTTAAAGGACGTCTATAGCGGTATGATCGAGGACGGCACCGCTATCGGCAACGCGATCGCCAACGGCGTCAACCGCTTGAAGGATAGCGACGCGAAGAGCAAAGCGATGATACTCCTGACCGACGGCGTGAGCAACGCGGGCGAAGTGGACCCGTTGACGGCGGCGGAGATCGCGAAGAATTTTGACGTACGTATCTACGCCGTGGGCGTCGGCACGCGCGGCGAGGCGCCGTATCCCTATCAAACGCCTTTCGGCTTGCAGACGCGTATGGTTCCCGTCGAGATCGACGAACCGACGCTGAAGCGAGTAGCCGAGACGACGGGGGGGACCTACTTCCGCGCCACGAGCAACAAGAAGCTCGAAGAGATTTATAAAGAGATCGACTCGATGGAAAAGACGCGCATCAGCGTTACGTCGTATCGGAACAAGTCCGAGCTGTTCTATGGATGGTTGTTCCTCGGCTTGGCGTTTTTAGCGATCGAGTTGACGTTGTCGAAAACCGTTTTCCGAACGTTGCCGTAGCGAGTATGTTTAAGTTCGCGCATCCCGAATATCTCCACGCGCTCTGGGCGATCCCCGTCCTCGCGGCGCTCTACTATCTCTACCGACGTCGGAAGGCGCGGGCGCTGGCGGCGTTCGCCGAGAAGGCGCTCCACGAGGCGCTCTTCGGCGAGAAGAGTTTCGTTCGCGAGACGATCAACTTCGGCGTGGCGCTCTTGGCGATCGCGATGTTGATACTGGCGGCGGCGAATCCGCAAACGGGATCGAAGCTCGAAGAGGTTAAGCAGGTCGGCATCGACGTCTATATTTGCCTCGACGTCTCGCGGAGCATGCGAGCGGAGGATTTGAAACCGAGCCGCTTGGAGAGCGCGAAGAACGAGATCCGACTGATGACGCAACGGCTACGGGGCGATCGCATCGGTTTGATTATCTTCGCGGGCGAGGCGTTCGTGCAGTTCCCGCTCACGACCGATTACTCGGCGGCGGCGCTCTTCCTCTCCGCCGTCTCGACGAACTCGATCGGCAGGCAGGGTACGGCGATCGCGAGCGCGATAGAGTTGGCGACGAAGTCGTTCGACGAGAAGTCGGAGACGAAGCGCGTGATCGTCGTCATCTCCGACGGCGAGGATCACGAGGGCGCGATCGACCGCGCGCTCGAGAAGGCGAAGGAGAAGGACGTCATCGTTTACGCCATCGGCGTCGGCTCCGAATCGGGCGCGCCGATTCCCGTCGGGACCCGCGGCGGCGCTCCGCAATACAAAAAGAATCGAGAAGGCGAAATCGTCGTCTCCCGACTCAACGACGAAACGCTCAAGCGCGTAACGAAGGAAACGGGCGGCAAGTACTACGCGGCGCTCGGCGGCACGAACGAGCTTTCGGAAATCTACGACGACCTCGCCGCCATCGAGAAAACGGAATACGGATCGCGGAAAATCTCCGAATACGACGATAAGTTTTACTACTTTTTAGCCGCCGGACTTCTCTTGCTCGTCGTCGAGTTTTTCCTGACCGACAAACGTTCGTCGCTCGTTCGGCGGTTGCTTGGCGTTGAAACGAAAACGGCGCAGGACTTATGAGAACACTCGCGACACTACTCGCGCTCGTCGCCGTCGCGGCGGCGTTCGGGCAATCCGCGCGCTCGCTCAACAACGAGGGCGTGGACGCGTACGAAGACAACAACTTCGCCGACGCCGAGGTGAACTTCCGCAAAGGCGCCGAGCGGGAACCGAAACTCTTCGAGCCGAGCTTCAATCTCGGCGACGCCTACTATAAACAAGGCAAGTACGAGGAGGCGATCCGCGCCTACCAAGAGGCGGCGGCGAAAACGCAAGACAAGGGGCGACAAGCCAAGGCGTGGTATAACGTCGGCAACGCGCTACTGAAATCAGACAAGATTAAGGAGAGCGTCGGCGCCTACTCCAACGCGCTTAAGCTCAACCCGGACGACCGGGACGCGAAATACAATCTCTCCTTGGCGTTGAGTAAGCTGAAGAATCAACAGAATCAACAAAACCAAGACAAGAACCAAGACGAGAACAAGGACGACAAGCAAGACAAGAACCAAGATCGGCAAAAGCAAGACGAGCAAAAGCAAGACGACGAAAAACAAGATCAGAACAAGCAAAACCAAGACCAAGAAAATCAAGGCGATCAAAAGCGCCCGCAACCGCGCGAAAACGAATTAACAAAGAAAGAGGCGGAGCGCATCCTCGAAGCGCTGAAGAACAACGAGAAAAACCTGCAGGAAGAATTGCGTAAAAAACGCGGCTCGACGAGATGGATCGAAAAGGATTGGTAATCGCGGCGGCGCTCGCGACGCTCTTTATAGCGCGGGCGTATAGCCAGAGCTTTACGGCGAACCCGAGCGCGACGACCGTCGCCGTCGGGCAGCGCTTTCAGATCTCGTTCACTTTCGCGCATGAGGATATCTCGGGTTTGAGCGGATTCCGCGCGCCCGACTTCCGCGACTTTCAAGTCATTAGCGGCCCGAACTCCTCGCAAAGCGTTTCCATCGTCAACGGCGTGATGTCGGCGAAGCTGAGCTACGTGTACTACCTCGTCCCCCGCGCCGAGGGGACGGTCACCGTCGGCGCGGCGAGCGTCAACTATCGCGGAGAGACCTACCGCACGAAGCCGTTCACCGTCACCGTGCAAGCCGGTTCGCCGGGAGGCGGCTCTCGACCCGCGCCGCGCGCGAACCAACCCGACCGGCCGCAAAGCGTCGAGGACGAGATCGAGGAGAACCTTTTCATCCGGGCGTTCGTCGATAAGCGCGACGTGTGGAAGGGCGAGCAGGCGACCGTCACGTATAAAATGTACACGCGGCTCTCGTTCTCGCAACCGCACATCTCGAAGCTCCCTACGTATCAAGGATTCTGGGCGGAGGAGATCGCAACGCCGAGTAACGTCTATTTCGATCGCGAGCAATATCAAGGCAGATCCTACAACGCCGCCACGTTGCGCCGCGCCGCGCTCTTTCCCACCCGCTCGGGCGAGTTGACGGTGACGCCGTTCGAGATGGAGGTGCCCGTCCAAATTCGCGATGGGAACAATCAAGGACTATTCAACGACCCGTTCTTTAGCCGCGTCCGCACGGTCGATCATGTCGCGCGGTCGAATCGCGTCGTCGTGAACGTCAAGCCGTTGCCCGAGACGGATCTCGAGTCGTTCAAAGGCGCCGTGGGCGAATTTTCGATGAAGGTCGAGTTCGACAAGACCGAGGTAAAGCGGAACGAGCCGATCACGATTCGCGTAACGATTTCGGGTAGCGGCAACATCAAGCTCGTGCAGTCGCCCGACGTCGTCATCCCCCCGGGCTTCGAGCGCTACGATCCGCAAATCGACGAGCGAATCACGGCGGGAACGCCCGTGCGCGGAACGAAGACGTTCGAGTATCTGATTGTTCCGCGTCGCTCGGGCGAGAAGGAGATTCCGGGAATAGAATTCACTTACTTCGATCTGAGCGAGGAGCGCTATCGGACGATCACATCGAAGCCGACGCGGATCTCGATCCAACAAGCGAGCGCGGAACCGACGGAGGATTTCTCCAAGCGCGAAGTCGAGACGCTCGACCGCGACATACGCTTCATCAAAACGGAGTCGGGATCGTTTTCGGAAATTGGCGCGCGTCTCTACGAGCGTTGGTTCTTTTGGGCGCTCGTGGGCGTTCCGCTCTTGGCGCTGATTGGCGCGGTTATTTGGCGACGTCGCGCGGACGAACTCGCGGCGGACGTCGGTTTGCTTCGCCTTAAACGCGCGGAGAAGACGGCGAAGAAGCGATTGAAGCTCGCCGAGGAATCGCTCGGTAAAAAGAACCACGCGGCGTTCTATCACGCGATCGCCAACGCGATCACGGGCTACCTGTGCGATAAGAAACGCGTACCGCTCGCCGAGTTCACGATCGACGATATGATCGAGCGACTCCACGCCGACGGCGTTCCGCCCCCGACGCTGAAGCGATTGAAAGAAACGTTCGAACGATGCGAGTTCGCGAGGTTCGCGCCCGGCGCGCTCGGCGACAAAGAGGCGGCCGACTCGTTCGACGCCGCGAAGAACCTCATCGTGGAAATCGACCAAGCGCTCGCCGCGCGGAAACGGAGGAACGAAGGATGATACCTCGCGCCGCTTTGTTAATCGCGACGTTCGCCGTCGCCGTCGGATTTGGCTCGACGCCCGAAGAGCTTTTTGAACGCGGCGTCGAATTCTATAAGCACAAGCAATACGAACGCGCCGTCGAGGCGTACGACTCGGTTCTGCAACTCGGCTACGCGTCGGCGGAGCTCTACTACAATCTTGGCGCGGCGCACTATCGCGCCGGCCACCTCGGCTACGCGCGCCTCAATTTTGAGCGCGCGCTCCGACTCGATCCGAGCGACGAGGACGCGCGGCACAACGTCGAGATCGTCACGATGGAGGCGATCGACGACGTCGAGGCGCTTCCCTCGTTCTTCCTCTTTGAGTGGCGCGACGCCCTCGTCTCGCTCTTCTCCGCGGACGGCTGGACGATCGTCGCGTATGTTTTTTATCTTCTCGCGCTTGCCGCGGCGGCGGCGTTTCTTTTTGGATCGCCGACGCTCAAACGTCGCGCGTTTTTTGCCGGCGTTCCCCTTCTCGTCCTTTTCGCCCTCGTCCTCGCGTTGGCGATCGGCGGAATCCACAAAGACGCGGCGCGAGAAGAGTGCGTAATTGTCGCCACGCAGGTGACGGCGAAAACATCCCCCGACCGCTCGAGCGCCGACGCGTTCGTCGCCCACGAGGCGCTGAAAGCCCGCGTCGAGGATAAGGTGGACGACTGGTATCGCATTCGACTCGACGACGGGAAAGTCGGCTGGACGCCCGCCTCCGCGATCGAGATAATCTAGCCCTCGAAATCTTTGCTCGCGGCGCGAACCCTCCGTATTTTTGCGTATGCACGCCAAACAATATCAGCGCGTAAAACTCGCGGCGACCTTTACAAAAAGCGTCCTCGTCTGGGCGGCGGTCGTCGTCTTCGTCGCGCTCGGCGGGAACGAGATTCTCGCCGATGCGGTCGAGGCGCGCGTCGCGAGCGACTACCTCGCGGCGGCAAGCTACGTCCTCGTCGTTTGGCTCGCCCTTTCCGCGCTTACGTTTCCACTCGAGTTTTTCGTCGATTTCCATCTCGAACGCCGCTACGGTCTTTCCGAGCAAACGTTCGGTCGCTGGTTCCTCGACGAAACCAAATCCGTCGCGATCGCCGTCGCGCTCTTCGCGCCGTTGGCGGCGCTATGGTTCCATCTTCTCCGGACGATCGACATCTACTGGTTTCTCCCGTTCGGCGGCGTTCACTTTCTTTTCACCGTCGTGCTCGCGCAACTCGCCCCGACGCTCCTGCTGCCGCTCTTCTACGATCTTTCGCCCCTCGAGGACGAAGGACTTCGCGAGCGACTTCGTCGTTTGGCGGAACGGCACGGCTTGCGCGTCGAATCGATCTCGACGATCGGGATGAGCAAGCGAACGAAAAAAGCCAACGCGGCATTCGCGGGATTGGGCGCCACAAAACGCCTACTCGTCGGCGACACGCTGCTCGAGATCTGCGACGACGACGAGATCGAGGCGGCGGCGGCGCATGAAATCGGTCATTATAAAAACGGACACATCGTGAAACTATTGGTAATCGGGGGCGCGGCGCAATTCGCGCTCTTTCTCGCGTTGGCGCTTCTTTACGATCTCGCGGCTACTCGCCTCGGCTACGCGCCGACCGACCTCGCGGCGATCCCGCTATTCCTCGTCGTCGCCGCCCCCTTGTTCGCCCTCTTGAAACCGGCGATGAACGCGCTCTCTCGCCGATTCGAGTACGAGGCGGATCGATTCGCCGCGCGCGCGTTGCGGAACTCGAGCGCGTTGGTTTCCGCGCTCAAAAAGATTTCGGATCGGAACCTCGGCGATCCCTCGCCCCATCCGTTCGTCGAGTGGTATTTTTACTCGCACCCGTCGATTACTAAGCGCGCGCGTCGCGTCGCGAAGGAGGCAAAGTGGGCAAGCTAAAAATTGCGGGCATCGCCCTCGTAACCGCCGTGTTCTCGCTCCTCGCGCTCGCGGGGGCGCTCGACCGTTCGTTCACAATTTACCGCGGTCTGGAAATCGCCTGGTCGAGAATAATCTTGTGGATCGCGGGCGTCCACGTTACGCGCGTCGGAGGCGAAGGGCTCGATCCGAAGCGGTCGTACGTATTCGTCTCGAACCACGCGAGCTTGTTCGATATTCCCGTCTTCAAAGCGGTCGTCGGTCGGCGAGCGGATATCGTCTTTAAGCGAGAGCTTGGTCGCATTCCGTTTTTCGGATGGCAGTTGCTTTTAGGTCCCTATATAGTTATTGATAGGAGCAACGTCGAAAAAGCGTTGCGTAGCATAGAAAAGGCGAAGCGCGTGATGGAACGAAGCGGCGCCTCCGCTCTGATTTTCGCCGAAGGCACGCGCAGTAAGACGGGCGAAATACAACCTTTCAAGCGCGGCGCGTTTCATTTAGCGGCGCGTTCGGGCGCGCCCGTCGTTCCGACGACGATCGTCGGCACGAGCGAGTTGCTCCCCAAAGGAACGACGAACCTCAAGGGCGGAAACGTGACGGTCGTCTTCGGCGATCCGATCGACGCCTCGAACGTGGCGGACCGCAAGGGCGAGATGGAGCTGATGAACCGCGTTCGCGACGTAATAGTGAAAACGAAGGAAGAACGATCATGAAAGTGACCCTCGAACAGACGGCGTACATCGCGGAGTTGGCGCGACTATCGTTCGACGACGACGAGCTACGACGCCGACAAGACGACCTTAATCGGATACTGGAATACGTCGAGAAGCTCGACGAGTTGCAACCGGACGACGTCGAGCCCCTCTCGCACCCCGTGGAGAATACGGGTCGTCCGCGCGCGGACGTCGTCGCGTCGTCGCTTCCGATCGAAGACACGTTGCGCAACGCGCCGGACGCGGACGATCGCCATTTTAAAACTCCGAAAGCCATATCGGTATAACGAGGACGAGATGAACATTGTCGGCGTCATTCCCGCGCGTTACGCTTCGACCCGTCTGCCGGGCAAGCCGCTCGCCCAAATAGGCGACAAACCGATGATCCAACGAGTTTACGAGCGGGCGTCGAAATCCACCCTGCTCGGTCGAGTAATCGTCGCGACGGACGACAAGCGCGTAAAGAAAGCGTGCAAGAAATTCGACGCGGAGGTTTACCTCACGTCTTCGGTGCTTCCTTCGGGAACCGATCGCGTCGCCGCCGTTGCGCGGGAACACGCGAAGGACGCCGACGTCGTCGTCAACATCCAAGGAGACGAGCCGTTCATACCGCCGCAAATGATCGACCAAGCCGTCGAGCCGCTCATATTCGATCCGACCGTCGTTATGGCGACGCTCGCCAAACCTATCCACGACGTCGAATCGCTCGGCTCGCCGTCGATCGTCAAAGTCGTCTTCGACTACGAGAACTACGCGCTCTACTTCTCGCGATCGCCCATCCCGTTTATCCGAGATCAACATCGCTTCGGCGAACTCCTCCGCGCCAACCTGTTTCATCGCCATGTCGGATTGTACGTCTATCGGCGCGAGGCGCTCTTCGAGTTCACGGAAATCGAACCGACCGATCTCGAGCGCGCCGAAGCGTTGGAACAATTACGCGCGTTGGAACACGGGATTAAAATCAAGGTCGTGGAAACGGAATACGAGTCGCTCGCGGTGGACACGCCCGAGGATCTCGAAACGGCGCGGCGTTATTGGGACGAGTACGTCAAGGACGAGGAGCAATGAGCGCCGATCCGCTCGACCGTCGAATAAAACTGGCGAACCTACCGACGCCGATTCACGAGTTCGACTTCGACGACGTTCGCTTCCGGATGAAGCGGGACGACCTGACGGGCGTCGAAACGAGCGGCAATAAAATTCGCAAACTCGAATACCTCCTCGCCGACGCCAAACGCAAGGGCGCGTCGGTCGTCCTGACGACGGGGGGCGAACAATCCAACCACGCGCGCGCCACCGTTTTCGCCGCCGCCTCGCAAGGTCTGCGGACGAAGCTGTTCCTGTGGGGCTCGGATCGCGCGCGTTCCGAGGGCAACCTTTTCCTCGATCGAGTGATGGGCGCGGAGATCGCGTATCTGAATAAGAAGGATTTCTTCAACGCCGATGCGATACTCGCCGAGGAGTGCGAGCGATTGACGCGCGCGGGCGAAGCGCCGTACGTCGCGCCTGCGGGCGGCTCTTCCCCGGTCGGGGCGCTCGGTTATGTTCGATTCGTCGAGGAACTCGGCGATCAACTCGGCGGCAAAGCCCCTTCGGGAATATTCGCGGCGTGCGGAAGCGGCGGCACGGCGGCGGGGTTGCTCGTCGGATCCGCGCTCGCGGGGTGGAGAACAAAAATCTTCGCCGTCAACGTCTTGATGGACGCGACGTCCGTTCGCGACTACATACTCGATCTCGCCGAACAGACGCTCGCTCTTCTCGCCATTCGTCGGAAGATCGATCCCTCGCGATTGGAGGTTGTGGACGGCTATTCCGAGGAGGGCTATAAGAGCATCGCTCCCGAAAAGCTCGCGCTTATCAAGCGGTTCGCGAGATCGAGCGGCGTGTTGTTCGATCCGACGTACGCGGGCAAGGCGTTCTACGCCTATTGGGAACGCTTCATCCGAGGCGCCGAGAAACGCCGCCCTCTCTTCCTCCACACGGGCGGATTGTTCGGCGCGTTCGCCAAGCGCCAAGAGTACCTCGACGCGTAGCGCGCGGTATATTATAAGTTTGAACTATTAAAGGGGCGTTTATGCGCTTGTTAACCGTTATACTCACCGTCTTTTGTTGCGTCGGCGTAGGATTGGCGCAATTCGTAATTGGAGAGAAGCTCGCGGTCGAGACGGGGCATATTATCTTCAACGAGGTGAAACACACGACGCCCGAAACGCGCGAGGTGTGGATCGCCAATATTACCGACGACATACTGACGCCCGCGCTCGGCGAAACGCCGCCGTATCTAATCGCGACGCTCGAGCCGACGACGCTTCAACCAAACGACACGGGTAAGGCGGTCGTAACGATCGATCCTCGCGACACGAGCATGTGGGGCTACAATCTCGCGTACCTTTCCGTCTCCGTCGGAGAGACGACCGTCGATTTGCCGGTGAGCTTCGAGGTGTTCGAGGACTTCTCCGACCTCGACTCCGCCGCCCTCGCCGACGCTCCGCGCGTCGCCTTCGCTTCGCGAGTCTTCGGCTTCGGATCGATTCCCGAAGGGACGCAACGCGGCGTCAAGATACCCTTCGTGAATCTTGGTCGGAGCGATTTGATTATCCGACGAGTGCGCGCCACCTGCGGGTGCACGACCGCGGACGAGCGACCCGACACCGTCGCGCCGGGGGAACGCGGTTTCGTAACCGTCGTCTTCAATTCCACAAACTTCGAGGGCGACGTGATGAAACCCGTGACCGTTATCACGAACGATCCTTACCAACCCGTGACGCGCCTCTATATTGAGGGAACGGTGACGAAACGAGAGGGGCGCAAATCGGATTACATTCCCGAATAGCCGTCGTATAATTACGACATACTTTTTTGTCGGAATTTAGTATATTTTCGACGGAGCATATTATGGTTGAAGGAACGACCGTCACACCGGGGTCGTCGGCAAACGCGGCAAGGATGAACGCGACGACGACGCAGTTCTCTCGCCGACCGGGCGAGAAGGACGTATCAGACAAAGAGCGCCGCGAAGTCGAGGAACTCGAACGCCGCGAACGCGAAGTGCGGCGTCACGAACGCGCCCATCGCGCCGCCGGAGCGGGGCTGGTGGTTGGCGGCATTAAGTATAAATACAAGACCGGTCCCGACGGCAAGCGCTACGCCGTCGCGGGCGAAGTGAATCTCGACGTCTCTCCCGAACGCGATCCGCAAAAGACCATCCAAAAAGCCGAACGGATAAAACGCGCCGCCCTCGCGCCCGCCGAGCCCTCCGCCCAAGACCGCCGCGTCGCGCGACAAGCCGAGCAAATGAAGCGCGAGGCGCAACGCGAACTCGCCGTCCAACGACGACAGGAAGGCGCAAACTACGGCGCCGCCGAAGTCGCTCTCGGAACCCGCGCCGTCTTCATCGACGCCCGCGCGTAACCGTTGCGTTACTCGACCGCTTGTCGTAACTTCTCACGTAATCCGTAATCGTTATACGGTTGGCGTACAATCCCACAACAATAGTATAGAGGCGTTTATGAGTCGCGTTATTCGCGTCGCCCTTTTTACGGCGACGGTCGCTTCCTTATGTTTCGCGCAAACCTATCCAGTGCCCGACGCGGGTTGGCGCGTCGTTCCCGATCCCGACGCCGAGTGGCGCGACGACGAGATCCACTTGCCGGGCGAGTTCACGCTCGACGAGTTGCCCGTCAACGCTCCGACTATGGGTTGGGACGCCCTCGCGACGGCGGGCGTCGAGGCGACGTTGCCGACGACCGTCGAGGAATTCTTCTGGGGCGAGTTTGGATTCCGCGACTACACCGATATGGAATACACGGGCGCCACGTGGTTCGGCGTCCCCGACACGCAGGTTCAAAACGGCGCGTATCGGGGCGTCTCGTGGTTCTATCGGGAGGTGGACGTCCCCGAGGAGTTCGAGGGGAAGCGCGTCGAGTTGATCGTTCGCGCCGCGCGGTTGCGGGCGGAAGTGTACCTTAATCGGAAGCTGATCGGCTACAATATCATCAACGGCGTCTCGTTCGTGTGCGACGCCTCCGAGGCGATCCGATCGGGAGAGACCAACGAGCTGGCTATACGGATCACCAACCCAGGCGGTCGGCTCGACTGGCTCGACGTGCAGCTTATGTCGTGGGGCGACGTCGAGTTCCACAACAGTCATGGTTTCGGCGGCGTCGATCGCGGTCTCGAATGGCGAGTCTCCCCGTTCGCGTTTATCGAGGACTTCCACGTCCTCAACGGGCCCGGCGCTCGCGACGTCCGCTTCTCAGCCGAAATCCGCAACGATACCGACGAGCGCGCCGAAGGAACGATTCGTTTCGTCGTGAACGACGGCGGCGACGAGTTGTTCGGCGTCGAGTCGCTCTTTACGGTCGAGCCGGGCGGTAGGACGACCGTCATAGAGCGGGCGACCGCGAAAGACGTCGAGCTGTGGACGTTGTCGAATCCCCGCCTCTATCAAGCGCGCGCGGTTATGGACCTCGCCGGCGGCGCGTCGGACGCCCGCGAGCGGCGAATCGGATTCCGCTCGTTCGACGTCGCGGGCATCGGGCAAGACGCCACGCTCCGACACAACGGCGAACGCGTACGGCTTACGACCGCGATATCGTGGGGGTTCTGGGGATTCAACGGCTTATACCCCCGACCCGACTTGGCGATCAAGGAGGTCGTCGCCGCAAAAACTTTCGGGATGAACTGCCTCAACTTCCACCGACAATTGGGACGGGCTGAAGTCTTCGACGCGCAGGATTCCCTCGGGCTCTTTCGCATACTCGAACCCGGCGGCGGGCAGACCGCGCTCGGCAAGGAGTTCACCTTCTACGCGCCTTCGCCCGACGAGCCGATCGACGTCTCCGGCGCCGACGCCGAACCGACGACGTTCGCCGAAAAGTATATGGAGGAAAAGATCCTTCGTATGATTCGCGACTCGCGGAGTCGTCCGTCGCTCGTCGCCTATAACATTCAAAACGAAATCAACCCCGACTTACGGAACCCTCGAATATTTAATCTCATTCGAAAGATGCGCGAGGCGGATCCGAGTAGGATGATCACGTTGAAGTCGGGCATCCCGCCGCACAACCAGGTTTGGTTCGCCCCGTGGGATACGACGCTCCGCTACGACGCGGGGGACGGAGACGCGGGCGTGTGGGATAAGCACACCGTCGGCGGTCCCGGCGTGTGGCGCGACGAGATGTACGTCTCTCCGGAGAACCACACGCACCGAGGCGAGATCAAGGACGAGATTCTCATATGGGGCGAGATGCTCGGCGCCGCGACGCCCGACAATCACTTCGAGCGCGTCGCGCAAATTGAGGCGGAGGGCGGCGCGAGCTACGACATACGCGATTCTCGCGAGATCCTCGCCGCCTACGACGCGTTCCTCGACCGATGGGGATTCCGCGACGCCTTCCCGACGACGGGCGATCTTTTCCGCGACCTCGCCAATAAGGGATACGATTTCTGGGGGCGCGTGCTTGAAACGGCGCGTCTCTCCGATCTCAACGACGCGCTGATTCTCAACGGTTGGGAATCAACCGCGATCGAGAACCACTCGGGCTTGCTCGATAATCTGCGAAACTTCAAGGGAGACCCCAAGCTAATCGCGTCGAGGATGGCGCCGCTGAGCCCCGTCGTTAAACCGCGAGCGCTCGTCGTCCGAGCAAAGGATGAGATCCTCTTCGACCTCTTCCTTCTCAATGAAACGCACGAACCGATTACAGGCGACCTCGTCGCGTCGATCGTCGATCCCGACGGCGAGGAAACGACGCTCGGCGTTTACCCCGCGCCGCGACACGAGGAGGGAATCTTCGCCTACCTCGTCGCGCGCGGCTTGCGACATCAAACCGCCGAGCCGGGATACTATATTATACAGGCGAGGGCGACCGACGCGAACGTCGTCGCGATCGACTCGGTCCTCGTTCTCGACACGCGACCGAGCGACGCGGCGCCCGATCGGGTCGGCGTTATTTCGTCGCCGGAAATCCTCGACGGACTGCGCGACGCCTATCCCTCCGTCGAGTTCGAGCCGTTCGATCCCGCGAGCGACTACGAGACGATCTTCGCGACCGCGCGTGTGAAGCGCGGCAACTCGTCGATGGTCAACTCGAACATGGAGATTCATAACACCGACGACGATCCGCTGTTTCACACCGAGAGCTGGGGATACTCGAAGAACCTCGAGTTCAACTTCACGCACCTACCGCCGGGCGAGACGAGGGTGACGCTACGATTCGCGGAGGTGACGTTGCAAGGTCCGGGCGCGCGCGTCTTCGACGTCGCGATCAACGGCGAACTTTTCCTCGACGACTTCGACGTGACGGAAGCGGCGGGCGGCGACCGCGCGGCGATCGACACGAGTTTCGTCGTGAACGCGCCCGACGGCTACGTCTCGATCACCATCCCCGAACGCAAAGTCAACTACGCGAAGTTCAGCGCGATCAAGATTGAGGCGGGCGACACGGTCGTCGCGGTTAACTGCGGCGGAGGCGAGTACGTCGGCGCGGACGGTGTGCGCTGGCTACCCTACTCCGAGCCGAGCGCGATCGACGACGCGGTTCTCGATATGGTCGAGCGGGGCGCCACGCTTATCGCCGCTCCCGACGGGGACGCCGCCGCGACAACTTCCGCCGAACGCCTGGACGAAGCGGGCGTGTTCGAGTTTCTCGGAATGGTCGGCGAGGCGCGTCAAGCGTGGATGGGTTCGTGGAATTTCGTGCGCGCGCATCCTCTCTTTGCGGGCTTGCCCGTTAACGGCGCGATGAAAAGCTACTACCAGACGCCCGTACAAAGCTCGACGGGCGTAATGATCGGGGGAGCGGACGTCGAGGTGATCGCGGGCTACGGTCGCGATCATGACCGGAACGTCGGCGCCTCGTGTCTCCTCGCGCCGTTCGGATCGGGCGCGGTTATTTTCACCACGCTTCCGGGCGTCGCCTCGGGCTTCGCGGGCGGCGGCGGTATGCAACCCGTTATACGCGAACGCCTCGTCGCCAACTTCCTTTCGTATCGTCCATAATATTTGCGGGGCTTCGTCTTCGGGCGGAGCCCTTCTTTCATCCCCTCCCAACCTTCGTTCGTCGTTTAGAATCGCCCGTTCGTCGAAGCGTTCCCGTTCGGAACCGCGCCCCGCGTAGATTCGTGTAAAAACAAATAGGGGTATCATGAACGTCTTCTTGAAATCGAAGAATTCGCGAGTGTCGGAAGAAAATAAACAGATGAAAGCGCAACCGAAAAACGAATCGACGAATAACAAATTCGCCGCGGAGAAACTATCCCACGAACACCGCGCGCTTTGGCGGTTGAACGACGTGTTGGTCGGGCGAATCGAACTCCTCGCGCGCGAGCTGAACGAATTGCGCGTCAATTTGCGCGAGACAAACAATCGACAGGACGCCAAGAGCCGCGCTACGAAAACGATGAAACGCCTCGGCGAGCGGAACTAAACGGCGGCGGATTTCACAAAGCCCGGCACGCGCTCGGCGCAGCGGTCGCAGTAGTAGGCGCCCTTTACGTCGATCTCCTCAACGCCGCGCGAGGTGTGCATCACGCAGTTCCAATCCTTGCAGTGTACGAGACCGAAGTTGTGCCCAAGCTCGTGGAGCGCCTCCTTCATCGTTCGTTGGAAGAGCGCCTCGTCGTCCGTTTTGCCCGTGTAGAACTCCTCGTGCAGACGGCAGACCGAGACGATCGAGTGTTTTCCCTCGAGTTGCGCCTCGCCAAAGAGGAAGGTGAAGACGGGTACGTAGAGATCAAAATCGACGAGCATCAACACCTTCCCCTCGAGGTCGCCCGTCTTGCCGAGCGCGTCGGCGATGAGTTTCGTCGAGTAGTATTGGTTCCGTTCCTTCGAGAACGCGGCGTCGAGATCAAGTTCGAGCGCGGCGGTATCGACGGGGAACCGGAAGACTCGCCCGAGGGTCTCGACGACCCGCTTCGTCAGTTCGGAGTTGGCGAAGCGAATCGGCGCGACGTTGATTCTCATTGCGCGTCGGGTTTTTTCAGACCGTATTTTTCGATCTTATTATAGAGCGTCGCCCTATCGACGCCGAGCGTTTTCGCGCTCCGCGAGATGTTCCACTCGTTGCGGAGGAGCACCTTATGGATGTGGCGTTTCTCGACGTCCGCCAACGACGTTTCGTTCTCGGCGTCGTCCGCTCGCTCGCCGCGCGTGTGGAAGGGCAAGTCCTCGACCTCGATCGCGTCGCCTTTGCCGACGACGACGGCGCGCTCGATCGCGTTTTCCAACTCGCGCACGTTGCCCCGCCACTCGTAGCTTTTTAGGAAATCCATCGCGGCGGGCGAAATTTTTTCGATCTTCTTGTTCATCGCCGAGGCGAATTTATGTCGGAAAAACTCGGCGAGCGCGGGGATATCCTCGGGACGATCGCGGAGCGGCGGGATGAAAACGTTAAAGACGTTGAGCCGATAGTATAAGTCCTCGCGGAACTTCCCTTCCTTCACGCGATCTTCGAGCGGCTCGTTCGTCGCCGCAATAACGCGGAAGTTCGACGTAACCGTGTCGTTGCCGCCGACGCGCGTGAACTGCTTGGACTCCAAGACGCGCAGCAGCTCGACTTGCATTTTCGGCGAGACGGTTCCGATCTCGTCGAGGAAGATCGTGCCGTTGTCCGCCATCTCGAACTTGCCTTTACGCTTGTGCCGCGCGCCCGTGAAGGCGCCCTTCTCGTGTCCGAAGAGCTCGCTTTCGAGGAGCGTTTCGGCGAGCGCCCCGCAATTGACGGTCACCATCGGGAAATATTTACGCTCGCTGTTCAAGTGGATCGCCTTGGCGACCAGCTCTTTCCCCACCCCGCTCTCGCCTCGCACGAGCACCGTCGTGTCGGTCGCGGCGACGGTCTGCACCAAGTCGAGGATTTTCTTCATCTCGGGACTGTCGCCGACGAGATTGTCGGGCTTCACGATTTCGTCGAGTTGCTTCTTCAGCTCGACGTTCTCCTCGGTCAGCGTTTTCTGGCGGAGCGCCTTATCGACCAAGTGCGCCAGCTCGTCCGGATCGACGGGCTTCGTGATGTAGTCGAACGCCCCGTCCTTCAACGCCTTGATGGCGGTCTGCACCGAGGCGAACGCGGTGATCATAATCACGATCGCCTCGGGTTCGATCTCCTTTATTTTCGCGAGCAACTCGATGCCGCTCATTCCCGGCATCTTCATATCCAGAAGGATAACGTCGTACTTCCCCTTCTCGAAGAGCTTCAATCCATCCTCGCCGCAGTCGGCGGCGTCCACGTCGTATCCGTCCTCCTCGAACCATGCGAGAAGCGACTCGCGGAAAATTCGTTCGTCGTCAACGACCAGTATCTTCGGTGTTTTCGCCATTACGCGTTCCGTTCGTTTTCGTTCTCGGCGAGCGGCAACGTTATCGTAAACGTCGTCCCCTCGCTCGACGTCTTCTCGACCTCGACCTTGCCGTTGTGGTTTTGGATGATGCCGTACACCACCGAAAGCCCGAGGCCCGCGCCGTTCGTCGATTCCTTCGTCGTGTAAAACGGCTCGAAAATATTCGGCAAATCTTTTTCCGGAATGCCGTGTCCCTCGTCACGCACGCGGACGACCGCCTTGCCGTCGCTCGTCTCGATCTCGATATGGAGCGCTCCGCCCTCGTCCATCGCCTCGATGGCGTTGATCATCAAAGAGAGGAGGGCTTGTTGGATTTTCTGCGCGTCGCAGTTGACGATCGCCTCGTCGGTCGCGAACTTCTTCTCCAGCGTCTGTCGATTCATTTCGAGGTGGTGATCGACGAGGAGCGCGCTCTTCTCCGCGATCTCGACAAGGTTCTCGTCGGCGAACTCTTCGGCGCCGCGCCGCGAGAACGTGAGCAGATCCTTGACGATCCTTCCGCACCGATCCGACTCCTCCGCGATGAGCGTCAGGTGCCCGATCATCTTCTCGAACTCGTCCTCTTTCTGCATCTTCACGAGACGCCGCCGCACCAGCTTGCTGAAGTTGAGGATGCCCGCGAGCGGATTGTTCAGCTCGTGCGCCACCGTGGCGGAGAGCTTGCCGAGCGAGGCGAGCTTCTCGACTTGCACGACTTGATCGTAGAGCGATTTCAGCTCCTCGGTCTTCTCCTCGACGCGACGGTTCAACGTTCGGTTCCACTCGCGGATTTCCTCGTCGGCGGATTCGAGCTTTTCCGCCATAGCGTTCAGCTGTCGCGCCACGTCGCTCAGCTCGTCGGTCACCCGCACGTTTACGCGGTGCTTGAGATTCCCCGCGCTATACTCCTCGATGCCGCGCTTAATTTTCCGGAGCGGACGATTGATGCGCGAATAGATAAGGAACGACGAAAGCGCCGCGAGGGCGAGCGCGCCGATGATCGCGTTGACGATGACGGTTTGTACGTTGGCTTGCACGATCTCGTCGATCTTCTCCTTGGGGGTGCGGACTTCGAGAACGCCGAGGAGCGAGGAGGACTCGTCGTGCGCGTGGCACTCGGCTTCGTAGCACGCCGGCTCGTTGAAGATCGGGTTGAGGACGATCAGCTCTTTCGTTTCTTCGTCGATGAGCGTTCGGTCGTCGATGGAGATTTCTTCAATCGGGATGTCGGGATTGTGACACGGTTGGCAGAGTTGGGACTCGATGCCCACCTCATGCCCCAGCTCGGTCGAATCCGCCGAGAACCGCACCACGCCTTGCTTATCGTAGATCCGCACGACTTGAATGCCGTCGTTATCGCGGATGTTGCGAAGGATCGGATTGACGTCCTTCTTCAGGTTCAAGCGCATACTGTAGCGCGTGGAGTTCTTGACGACCTCCGCCATATTATAGGTGTTGCGCGCGCAACTGCCGATGAGATCCTGCTCGAGGATCGTCGCGGTGACGTAGGTCAATCCGGCGAGCACCACGATCAACGCCGCCGTGGTTATGGAAATGAGTTTGACGCCGAGCCGACTGACAAAAAACTGTTTTCTCTCCATAGGAAAGGGGCGCCTCCGACGCGCCGGTTACGGGGAATGAATATAGCAAAACGCGGCGCGCCGAGCAACGTCGGACGCGGCTCGCACGGCTCGGTTCAGTCGGCGAGTTTGAAACGCACGCGCAACGCGCCGTCGCGGAAGTCGGTCGAGACGATACGAAAGCCGCCGATCTCGCCGGAGGAGGCGACGTGCTCGCCGACGCATGGGCAGGCGTCGTAGTCGCCGACGCGCACGATCCGCACGTCTCCCTCGACCGCGTCCGGAAGGAGCGACGTATCGACCGCGCGCTCCGCCTCCTCGCGGGCGAGGATCTCGGCGCTCACGGGCATGTCGGCGGCGACGATCTCGTTGACGCGCCGCTCGATCTCGGCGATCTCCTCATCCGTTAGCGCTCGATCGAATCGGTAGTCGCACTTCGATTTCTTCCGCTCGATGTGCGCGTTGAAACATCTGCCGCAGTCGAACATCCGCGTCATCGTTTGGTTGAGGATATGCTCGGCGGTGTGCATTCGGGGTTCCGCGTCTGGTCTCGCCATAGTTTTTCTCGAATTGGTTCGTCGGATTCTCTAACGATTCTGAAGATTAGCTATCTATATATAATAAGGAGCGCGAAGAATCGCGAATATCGCGCCAATACGTTACCTATTGATACGCTATTTGTAATAATAACAACTAATATTTACCTTGAGATGTAACGACAAGTCACCTAATGAACGATCGGTTTGTAAGCAATCTTTCCGGTCAACGCACACTTCACCACAAGACGCAGGGAAGCGATGATACGAGCGTTCTTGATAGTTGGAGTCGCGACTTGCCTCGCATCGAGCGCGTTTGCGCAAAACGTGACGGGACGATTTTCGTCGTCCGTCTATTCGTTCGAGCGAGTCGAGGGCGAAAACGCCTCCAATACCCACCTCCGCGCGGGGGAGCGACTTAATCTCAACGTCGCGCACGGTTCGTTCGCAATCCGGACGAACATGATTTACGAGATGTTTATGACCAAGGAAGTCGAGGACGATCCTCGATTCCGATGCTATCACCTCTACGCCGAAGGTCGCGATCTCTTCGATATGGCGACCGTGAAAGTCGGGCGCCTTCCGCTCTATAACAACCTCGCGGGCGGGCTCTACGACGGCGCGAGCGTGAAGCTGAGCTACGGCGACTGGATCGCCTCGGGCTTCTACGGCGGCAACGTTCCCGCGTATCAGAAACTCGAGATCGCGGAGGACTGGGCGGACAACAACGTCGCGGGCGGCGAGATAAAAACCACCGCCATCCCCGACGCGCACCTTTCGCTCGCCTACTACCAGAAGTACTACAAACCCGAAAGCTACACGGCGACGCGGCTCGACGCGGACCTCAACCCCGTCGAGTATCTCATCGAGGCGAACTCCCTTCGCTACCGCTACGCGGGCATGAAGGCGAGCTACAAGTTCGACGACGTCGCGAAGCTCCGCGCGCGATACGATTTCGACTTGACGCACTTCGTCTCCTCGCGGATCGAGGCGACCGCCTCCTACACCGACGTCGAAGACCTCGGCGTGCATCTCTACTACAACTACCGCGCGCCGCGCGTCCGCTACAACTCTATCTTCAGCGTGTTCGATTACGGCAACACGCATGAGTTGGAGCTCGGAACGGATTACAAGATCACGCCGCACATCGCGGCGATCGCGAAGTTTGGAATGACGCAATACAAGGACGACGACGCGACGCGAGCGACGGTCGGGGCGCGGACGAATTACGGCACGATCACTTATCGGACTTCCTTCGGAGCCGCGGGCGAGCAGAATTCCGTAAGCGTTTTTTCCGCTCGCACCTTTATGGAAGGATTGCTGACGCCCTCTATCGGCGCGGCGTACACGTCCTACAAGCTTTCCGAGAACTCTCCCGAGAACACGATCCTATCGGCGCTCGTCGGGTGCAACGTGCGCCCGTGGCGGACGCTCTCGTTGGACGTGCAGGGGCAATACCACGACAACAAGATAACGCAAAACGACATGCGTCTTCTGGTGAAATTGAACTATTGGTTTAACGCGAATCTGGGCGTCTTATGAAAACGACAACTTATTATCTCTCGCTTATCGGAACGCTCGTCGCGACGCTCGGCTTCGCCGCGTTTACCGGCGCGCCGACGAACGACGTCGATAATTCGTCGCGGATAATCTTCTCGCACGAGCTCCACGCGATGATGGCGGGATGCGAGGATTGCCACGACGGCGTCGCCGAAAGCGAATCGCTCGCCGATCTCGCGTTGCCGGGCAAGCCGGCGTGCGAGAATTGCCACGACGTCGAGGACGACGACAACTGCGGGATGTGCCATCCCGACGACACGTTCGAGGCGCTCGTGGACGACGAGGACGAGCTGATCTTTAATCACAAAGCGCACGCCGACTACGACGCCGAGTGCCTCGATTGCCACAAGGGAATCGACGAGGTCGATTACGGCTCCGAAGCGCCCGCCCCCCCGATGGCGCAGTGCTACCAATGCCATAACGACGGTCGCGCGTCGAATGATATGGGGCTCGTCGCCTCGAACGCCTGCGAGATGTGCCACGTCTCGACGGCGAACCTCGTTCCCGACGACCACCTCGCGGCGAACTTCGACAACGAGCACGGTCACGAATCCGAATTGGCGGACGCCGATTGCCAAATGT
>WJMR01000147.1 GCA_014727845.1 Ignavibacteriales bacterium | reverse complement strand
CAAGCATTTCGAGGGCGTCATTCCCGCGCCCGGCGCTTTTAACGAACTCGACAAGGCGCAACTCGAGGCGCTCCGCCGTCAACCCGAAAAGGCGGCGGAAAAATACGAGGCGTATCGTTTCAAGGAGGCGCTCGCCGAGTCGATCAACCTCGCGCGCGCGGGCAACAAGTATTTTAACGACTCCGAGCCGTGGAAGTCCGTGAAGACCGACAAGGAACAATGCGGAACCACGCTCTACGTCTGCGTCCAAACCATCTACGCGCTCGCCACCATTCTATCGCCCGTCGTTCCCGAAGCCGCCAAGAAGATGGCGGAGATGCTCGACGCCGAAATCGGGACGTGGGAGGACGCGGGAACGCCGCGACTTAAGGCGGGGCGTCGGACGAACAAACCCTCGCTCCTCTTTACCAAGATCGAGGACGAGGCGATCGAGAAGGAAATCGCGCGTCTCGGCAAAACCGACGCGGACAAGCCGAAGCCCGAGGAGGAGCGGATCGGGATCGACGAGTTCGCGCGCGTAAAAATTCGCATCGCCGAAATCCTCTCCGCCGAACCGATTAAGAAGAGCGACA
The DNA here is from genome assembly GCA_014727845.1 of Ignavibacteriales bacterium. Lineage (GTDB taxonomy): Bacteria > Bacteroidota > Ignavibacteria > Ignavibacteriales > Ignavibacteriaceae > WJMR01. The sequence goes on along the minus strand of WJMR01000147.1, from coordinate 4,721 downwards.
AGCTGCTCAAGCTCCGCGTCGATCTCGGCGACGAGACCCGGCAAATCGTCGCGGGCGTCGCCAAACAGTTTTCGCCCGAGGAGTTGGTGGGCAAAAAGGTCGCCGTCGTCGCGAACCTCAAGCCCGCGAAGTTGATGGGCGTCGAATCGCAAGGAATGATACTCGCCGCCGAGGGAGCCAAGAATTCTCTCGCCCTGCTCGAAGTTCCCAAGGACGTTCCCAACGGCGCGAAGATTCGCTAATCCGCTCGTCCCCCCGCCCCGCGCGGGCGAACGCGCCGCGACGCCGCGAACGCCTCGTCACTAGCCGCATTTGGAGCGCCGCTAAAACGGATAGACGCTCGCGTCCAACGAGACGAGAATCAGTAGCGCGCCAAAGATCGCGACGATGATTTGGGCGCCGTACTTTCCGTAAAGCGTGTCGAGAACTTCTCCGACGTTAGGACTCCCCGGTTCGTAAAGCATCCTCACCTTTTTCCCCTCGCGGAGGAACGGGTGTCGGAAGCTCGTTTGGAGCGTCTCGCCCTCCACTTCGTATTCCACGAAGACGACCCGTTGTCCTTCGTGTATCCCCTCCGTTAGGGTTCCCGGCTCGCCTCTGTTTCGCGTCTTCACAACGCGACCATCGGCTGATTTCCACCTCCGATAGCCGCGCGATTGGTAATACGCCCAAACGATCGCGAGCATAATCGCCGCCGCGCCCGCAATGAAAAATCCCATATACTCGACGAAGTCGAATCCGCCGAACATCGACTCTAACATAATCGCCGCCTTCCCGTTGTTGCAAATAGCCGACCGACCGGCTCGGAGGAATTTACGATTTCCAAGCCGTCTTTACTATCTTTGCAACATTGTTAACAGAGGAACCGCCGTATGAAATCGTCCATACTCGCGGCGCTGTTCGCGTCGATCCTCGCGTTCGGACAAACGCCCTCCGCAAAAATCTCTTCGGAGGCGCGCCTTGCGAGCGCCGAGCAAGACACCGTCCTCGTCTGGATGTTCTTTTCGGATAAGGACGCCGCGCTCTCGAAACTCGCCGACCCGACGACGCTCGTCTCCGAGCGGTCGATCGAGCGGCGGAAGAAATCGCTCGACGCGCCGTACGTGACCGAGGGGGACCTCCCCGTCTCCGAGCGTTATTTAGCGCGGGTTTCCGAGGAGGGCGCCGAGATACGCCGCGTCACTAAATGGTTCAACGGCTGCTCCGCCCGCGTCCCGAGCGCGCGCCTCGACGCGATCGCCGCGCTCGAGTTCGTGCGTGAAGTCCGACTCGTCGGGCGTTTTCGCTTGAACCTCCCCGACGAGGAGACGCCCGCGTCGCCGCTCGCAAAGTCGGCGGACGTCGGCTCTCTCGACTACGGCTACGCTCTGCCGCAACTCGCGCTGATGAACGTACCCGACGCCCACGCCGCCGGCTATACGGGAAGTGGCGTCGTGATCGCCGCGTTTGACGCGGGCTTCAACAACCTCGGGCATCGCTGCTTCGACTCGCTCGACGTGATCGCCGCCTACGACTTCGTCAACGACGACGCGAACGTCGGCGACGAAGCCGACAGCGGCTCGGGCAACCACGGCACGAAAGTCCTCTCGACCATCGCCGCCTACGATCCCGGCTCGTTGATCGGCGCGGCGTACGACGCCTCCTTCATCCTCGCCAAAACCGAGAACACGCAAAGCGAGACCTACCGCGAGGAGGACAACTGGCTCGCCGCCGCCGAGTGGGCGGACAGCATAGGAACCGACATCATCACCACCTCGCTCACCTATCGCGAGATGGACGCCGGCTATACGAGCTACACGTGGGAGGATATGGACGGCGAGACGACGATCATCACGAGAGCCGCGGACGAAGCGGCCGAACGGGGCGTCGTCGTCTTGAACTCGGCGGGCAACAACGGCGCCGACCCCGACCACAACACGCTCGGCGCTCCGGCGGACGGCGACAACGTGCTCGCGATCGGCTCGACGACCGCCGACGGAACGCGCTCGGGTTTCTCGTCGGTGGGACCGAGCGTTGACGGGAGAATTAAGCCGGACCTTATGGCGCAGGGCTCCGTCGTTTACGCCGCCTCGACGACCGACTCGTCGAGCTACTCGGCGAGCTACGGCACTTCCTACGCGTGTCCGTTGGCGGCCGGCGCGGTCGCGCTCCTTCTTCAGGCGCGGCCCGAGCTCTCGCGGACGGAGGTCGCCTCGCTTCTCAGATCGACCGCCTCGCAACACGACGCGCCCGATCGGTATATGGGATGGGGGATCATCGACGTTATCGCGGCGATCGACGGGGACACGGGCGCGGGGGATCCGACGCCGACGCCGATTGACTTCCGACTATCGCAGAACTATCCGAATCCGTTTAATCCCTCCACCTCCATCCGATACGCTTTGCCCCGCGCGGCGTTCGTCGAGTTGATCGTCTATAACGCGCTGGGGGAGCGGACGGCGACGCTCGTCTCGGAGACGAAACCTCGCGGCGAGCACGTCGCGACGTTCGACGCGTCGAGTCTGGCGAGCGGCGCGTACTTCGCCCGGCTCGTCGCCGACGGGCGATCCGAAACGATTAAGATGACCCTCCTACGCTAAACTATCCGAGGCGCTCGGCGGCGGCGCGCAACCTCGCGACGACCTCGCCCTTGCCGAGGAGTTCGAGCACGTCGAACAATCCCGGACCGCCCGGCACGCCCGTGGCGGCGAGTCGCGCGGGATGAATGAACCTACCCGCGCCAAGATCCTTCTTCTCGGCGACCTCGCGCAACACGCGCTCGTAGTCGTCCTTCGTCGGCGCGTCGAGTTTCTCGTACGCGTCGGCGAGCGCGCGCGTGTTCTCGGCGGCGTCGTCTTTCCACCGCTTCTTTACCCCCTTCTCGTCGTACTCGGTCGGGGCGTCGAAAAAGTAGGGCGCCGTCGTCGCGATCTCCGAGGGGAAGGTGACGCGTTCGAGCATCAGCGGTATAATCTTTACGAGATAGTCGTCGCTCGCGGATTTGTTTTTTATGTCGCTCGCCTCGTACGCCGCGCGGACCGCGGGCAACAGCGCTTCCGGACTTTGCTTCTTTAGGTGTTCCTCGTTCAGCCAGTCGAGCTTCTCGACGTTGAAGACGGCGCCGGCCTTGTTGACGCGCTCGAGCGTAAACGCCTCGACCAACTCCTCGAGCTCGTAGAACTCGCGGTCGTCGCCCGCCGTCCATCCGAGGAGCGCGACAAAATTGACGAGCGCCTCGGGTAAGTAGCCCTTCGCGCGGTAGTCCTCCACCGCCACGTCCCCTTGGCGCTTGCTGAGCTTCGAGCGATCGGGGTTGAGCAGGAGCGGCAGATGCGCGAACTCGGGGACGTCCCAGCCGAGGTATTGATAGAGGAGTACGTGCTTCGGCGTGGAAGAGAGCCACTCCTCGCCTCGGATCACGTGGGTGATTCCCATCAACCGATCGTCCACCACGTTCGCCAAGTGGTACGTCGGATAGCCGTCGCTCTTGATCAACACCTGATCGTCGAGCGTGTCCGACGAGAACGAGACCGTTCCGCGCACGCGATCCTCGAACGAGATCGTCTCGCCTTCGGGGACGTTGAGCCGCACGACGCACTGCTCGCCCGCGTCGAGCTTGGCGTTCGCCTCTTCCTCCGAAAGCGCGAGACAGTGTTTATCGTACTTCGGCTGCCCGCCTTCGGCTTGCGCTTTTTTCCGCACCTCGTCGAGTCGCTCGGGCGTGCAGAAGCAACGGTACGCCTTGCCGTCCTCGATAAGTTGCGCGACGCGCTCGTTGTAGATTTCGAGTCGCTCGGATTGGAGGTAGGGTCCGACGCCCCCCTCTTTCCCGGGACCCTCGTCGTAGTCGAGTCCCGCCCATCGGAGCGCGTCGATCAGATTCTCGACGGCGCCCTCGACGTAGCGCGAGCGGTCGGTGTCCTCGATACGAAGGACGAACGCGCCGCCGTTCTTTTTTGCGAAGAGGTAATTATAGAGGGCGGTGCGCAACCCGCCGACGTGGAGATAGCCCGTCGGGCTGGGCGCGAAGCGAACGCGTACCGTGTCGCGGCTCATAGAAACTCCTTGCGAATGATTGTGGTTGGATCGGTTCGATCACCGCTCGCCGAGCAGTCGCTCGACCACCTCGACCGATCCGACGCCTTCGGCTTCGGCGGTGAAGTTGGTCAGGACGCGGTGTCGGAGCGTCGGAATCGCGGCGGCTCGGACGTCGTCCTCGTTCGGGGTGAACCTGCCGTCCATCACGGCGAACGCCTTCGCCGCCAAAATTAAGAACTGCGAGGCGCGGGGTCCCGCTCCCCACCGCACCCATTGGTTCACGTAATCGGGCGCGGCGTCGGTTCCCGGGCGCGTCTTCCCGACGAGCGCGGTCGCGAACTCGATCACGTTGTCGGCGACGGGGACTCGGCGCGTCAACTCCTGAAAGGCGAGCAACTCCTCGGCGGTCGTCGTCTTCTCGATCGCGGGTTCGATCCCGCCCGTCGTGGCGCGAACAATTTCGATCTCCTCCTCGGGGGAGGGATAGTCGAGCCAAAGGTTGAACATAAATCGGTCGAGTTGCGCCTCGGGGAGCGGGTAGGTCCCCTCTTGCTCGATCGGGTTCTGCGTGGCGAGCACGAAGAACGGGGGTTCGAGCGGATAGCCGACGCCCGCGGCGGTGACGCGGTTTTCTTGCATCGCCTCGAGCAGCGCGGCTTGCGTTTTGGGCGGCGTTCGGTTTATCTCGTCGGCGAGAACGACGT
>WJMR01000021.1 GCA_014727845.1 Ignavibacteriales bacterium | reverse complement strand
GTGATTGGGCGACGTAGGCGATAAGCGCGTCGCGGGCGAGCGATTTCCTTTTCCCCTTCGCCTCGGCCCGTAGCGCCTCGACGTGCGCGCGTACGGTTTCGAGATCCCCTCGGGCGACGGGACCCGAGAGCGCGTTCCGGTAGCCGTCGCGCCTCGCGTTGGCGAGCGTCGTCTCGGCGGTCTTCCCGACGACCTCGAACACGTCGGCGACCTTCGCCCCGCTCCGCTCGAAGGCGAAATCCGCGACGGCGAAATTCGCGATCATGAAATTCGACGCGGCGACCCCGGCGAGATGGTAGAGGGTCTTCCCCTTCTCGCTCACCTCGAAGGGAATCATCCCGACCCGCTCGGCGAGCGCGGCGAGCGCGTCTCGCGTTTTTCGCTTCGGCGCTTCGATAGCCGCGCGCGCCCCCTCGATCGGGACGGGCTCGCGCGAGGGGAACGTCTGCATCGCGTGTAAGGAGCCGATCGCCGCGCCCCGCTCGCGCAACGGCGAGAGCGCCGAGGCGGGCTTGGCGCCGGAGAAGTGGACGAACGTGGATTTCTCGAAATCGAGGTCGGCGCGAGAGAGATCCTCGGCGAGCGACTCGATCTCGCGATCGGGAACGGTAAGCAGGAAGAGCCGATGCGCGCGGTTGAGGTCGGCGAGCGTTTCGGAATAAAACGGCGCGCCGCACTTGTCGGCGAGCGTATTCGCGGATTCGAGCGCGCGGCTCACGACGACGATCGGCGGAACGCCCGCGTCCCGCATAGCGACGGCGAGCGAGGTTCCGAACGCGCCCGCGCCGACCAGGGCGATTCGCTTGGAGACGAGCGTCACGCCGTCACCGATAGACGGCGGCGGAAAGGTAGCCGACCACCTCGCGCTTGTCGCCCGTGGCGTGGGCGGAGTCTCGGCGGTCGATCGTCAGCGCGTTCCTGAAACCGCGTTTGGCGAGGGCTTTCATAACCGCCGCGGCGGGTCCGCCGCCGCACGCCTCCGAGACGCCCTCCGCCAAATCCGATATCAAACCGTCAACGTCGAACGCGTCGATCCTTTCCTGGAAACGGGCGTCGAGTATCTCGGCGTCGGCGCGCGAGTGGAAGTGGGAGAGGTCCGTGCTGGCGACGACGAGCGTCCGATCGTCGATCGTTTCCGCGAGCGCGTCGGCGAGCGCGTCGATCGACGGCGCGTTCTGATCTCCCATCACCGCCGCCACCAACTCGAACGAGCCGAGCCGCTCTTGCAGAAACGGCAACTGCACCTCGAGCGCGTGTTCCTGACGATGCCCCTCGTCGCCGTAAAAGATATCGGCGTCCGCCCTAACGAGCGCGTCGGAAAGCTCGCGATGTATCGGGATCTCGCCGAGCGGCGTCCCGTAAGCGTCTCCGTCGTAGATCGAGACGCCTTGAAAATAATCGCGGTGGCTCGGCGATACGACGACGACCGAATCGTACGCGCCCGGACGGAGCGCCGCGTACGCCTTGCCCGCCAAGGCCCCGGAGTAGGGATAGCCGGCGTGCGGCGCGATGAGACCGCCGATTTCGTTCAGGGTCTTATCGACCGTCGCGTCGAGATACCCCGCCACCGTCGTTCGTAATTCCTCCGCGTCGGCGGGATAGAACATCCCCGCCACCGCCGGCTTTCTGACTCGTCTCATCGGTAATCCTCCTCGGAAAAGACGCGCGCTGTGAACGTTTGCAGATTAACTTTCTTCCGCCGCCAGCGGTCTTCCGGCAACCCCGCCTTGCGGCAAATCGCGTTCAGATACGCCTCGCGATCCATCCCATGCTCGAGCGGCACCTGCGGCAGGAGCACGCCGGACCCCGCGGCGTCGTTGAGTATCAAGCCATGCTCGCCGATAACGATGTCGTCATAGCTTTCGAGCGGCTCGGGTTCGGAGAGGACGGAGATCTCGAACGCGAGCTCGGCGATCTCGCTCGCCCCGACGCGCGGAAAGCGCGGGTCCTCCGTCGCCGCCAGCCGCGCCGTTTCGACGATCGTCTCGAACAGGGGCGCGCGTCCGATAATGTATCCGATGCACCCTCGGAGGTCCCCCTCCTTCGTGATCGTCGTGAACGCGCCGCGCTTCTCGCCGAGCGTGGGACGCTCGTCGTAGTCGATCGCGGGGGGCGTTCCTCCGTAGATCGACTCGACGGATCGCCTCGCCGTTTCGAGCAGGAATTTTTCGTCGGCGTCGGATAGTCGCATCGTCTCTCGCTTCTCTCCCGCGCTCGTCGCGCGTTTCATATATATATAGTCTGTTTCGAAAAAAACATAATACATAACGGGCGGAATCGCAAAACCCGCCGCCGAAGCGCCGTCGTCGAGTCGTGAAGCCCCCCGATTGAGTTCCCTTCGGAATTTTTGTATTTTATGAGGTTTGACAATTTTGGAATCCCCGTTTTGAATTTATCGGACGTCGAACATATCGTCGAGAGTTTTCCGAGCATGGCGACGCCGATCGAGCGCGCCGTATCCTCGCGCGAGGGCGTACTCGCGGTAACGCCGATGCGCGGAAGCGCGAAGTCCGTTTTCCTGAAGCGCGTCGCCGAGGAGCGTCGGTGCGTCGTCGCGCTCTATCCCGACGATCGTCTCGTGAAGGAAATCGAGGTGGAGCTGACCCTCTTGGGCGTCTCCTCGCCCGTCCTCGCAATCTCTTCGTTCGACCGCGACAAGCTACAGGAGCGCGTCACCGCAATGGCGAAGCGCGACCGCTTCGTTCTCGTCTCCACCTACGAGCTGCTCGAACGCCGCTTCCCCGCGCGCGACAAACTCGAACGCGACTTGGTGAAAATCGAAGTCGGCGGCGAGATTGAATACGACGCGCTGATGGACTACTTCGAGACGACGGGCTACGCGAAGGATAAGTTCGTCGCCGAACGAGGGGATTACGCCGTACGCGGCGCCGTCGTCGATTTCTGGTCGTGGAGCGAGCGCCGCCCCGTGCGCCTCGAGTTCGACGGGGACTTCGTCGAGTCGATCCGCGCCTTCGATCCCGACAGCCAACGCTCGATCGAGCGCGTGGAGTCGGCGACGATCGCCGCCAAGGCGCCGGAGGAATTTGCGGAGGAGGCGGACGTCTTCGACTATCTCGACGAGCCGCTCGTCGTCGCCTCCGCGAGCGACTACGCCCTCCACCTCGAGAAGAAACGCCGGCGGCGCCCATCCGAGGCGGAACCCTCGCCCGCGAACGATTTCCAATCCGAAACCGACGACGACTCCGAGCGCGCCGAACCCGCCGACGAGGCGACCAATCCGTTCCTCGAGAACGACTCCCCGCTCCTCTCGACCTCGAACACGTCGTGGGTAGTCGAGCGGGAACTCGGCGGCGACGCCCTCCGTCTCGGATTCGCCGAAGCGCCGGCGATCAACGGGAACTACGCGCTCCTCTACGCGTCGCTTAAAGATCGGATCGCCAAAGGGTATCGCGCCGTCGTCGCGGCGGAGAACTCCCTGCAAACCGGGCGCCTTCGCGATCTTCTCGCCGATCCGAAAGCCGATCTCGCGGACCGCCTCGAGGACGGATCGATTCGCATCGCCGTCGCGCCGCTCCGAGAAGGGTTCGTCGAGACCGAGGCGAAGTTCCTCCTCCTAACCGACTACCAGATCTTTGGAAAGCCCTACCGCTCGCGGCTCCTCTCGAAATCCCGACAACGCAAACGGCGCTCGAAGGAGTTCGACTCGATTAAGCCGGGCGATTTCGTCGTCCACGAAGACTACGGCGTCGGGCGATACGCGGGCTTGGAGGCGATCACGATCGGCGACGTCGAGCAAGAGTCCATGAAGCTCCGCTACGACGAGGGGAGCGTGGTGTACGTGAACTTGAGCTATCTGCACCTCGTCAAGAAATTCTCCTCCCGCGAGGGCGCGACGCCGCGACTCTCGAAAATCGGCTCCACCGAGTGGCGAACGACGAAGAAGCGGACGAAGAAGAAGCTGAAAGAAATCGCGCGGGACTTGGTGGAACTCTACGCCAAGCGGAAAGCCGCGGCGGGACACGCCTTCGGGGATGACTCAGTCTGGCAGAAGGAGCTGGAGGCGTCGTTTATGTACGAGGATACGCCCGACCAAGCGCGCGCCGCCGAGGACGTGAAGAGCGATATGCGGGCGTCTTCCCCGATGGACCGCCTCGTCTGCGGCGACGTCGGTTTCGGTAAAACGGAGGTCGCCGTTCGCGCGGCGTTCAAGGCGGCGCAGGAAGGCAAGCAGGTCGCCCTCCTCGCGCCCACCACCATCCTCGTCGAGCAACACTTGCAAACGTTCCGCGATCGACTCTCGCGGTTCCCCGTCAACGTCGCGGCGCTCTCCCGCTTCCAGACGAAAAAAGAGCAAGCGAAAATTATCGAGGGCTTGCGCGAGGGGACGGTGGATATCGTCGTCGGCACGCACCGCTTGGTGCAGAAGGACGTCGAGTTCAAGGACCTCGGCTTGCTGATCGTTGACGAGGAACACCGCTTCGGCGTTACGGCGAAGGAGCGCCTCCGCTCGATCCGGGCGAACGTGGACACGATCTCGATGACGGCGACGCCGATACCGCGCACGCTCAACTTCTCGCTCTTGGGCGCGCGCGACCTCTCGATCATCGCCACGCCGCCGCCGAACCGCTATCCGATTTACACGAAGGTCGAGCCGTTCGACGTCGAGCGCGTGAAGGAATACATCGACCGCGAGCTCGACCGAGGCGGGCAAGTGTACATCGTCCACGACCGCGTGCAGTCGATCGACAAGTTCGCCGCCTACATCGAGAAACATGCGCCACGCGCGAGCGTCGCCGTGGCGCACGGCCGAATGAAACCCTCGGCGCTCGAGAAGACCGTCCACGATTTCCTCCAACGCAAATACGACGTCCTCCTCTCGACGAAGATCATCGAGTCGGGCATCGACATTCCGAACGTCAACACCATCATCGTCAACCGCGCCGATCGGTTCGGGATGGCGGAGCTGCACCAGTTGCGCGGCAGGGTCGGCAGGTCGGATCGCCGCGCCTTCGCCTACTTCCTCGTCCCTTCGCTCGCCGCGCTGAAGCAACCGACGCTCCGCCGACTGCGCGCCGTCGAGGAGTTCACCGAGTTGGGCGCGGGGTTCAACCTCTCGATGCGCGACCTCGAGATCCGAGGCGCGGGCAACCTGCTCGGCAAGAAACAGAGCGGATTCGTGGACGACGTCGGCTTCGACCTCTACCTGAAACTGTTGGACGAGGCGGTCGAGGAGCTGAAGCGAGAAGAGTTCGCCGAAACGTTCGCCGACCTTCCCGAGTCGCCCGCGCGCGCCGAAACGACAATCGACGTCTTTTTCGAGATCGGCATACCGCGCGCCTATATGCCCGAGCAGACCGACCGCCTCCGCTTCTATACGGACATCCTCTCGGTAAAGGAGCTCTCGGAGTTGGACGACCTCCGCGACGAATTGCAGGACCGCTTTGGGAAACCGCCCGCGCTCGTCGAGCGCCTGTTCGAGGCGGCGAAGATGAAATTCTGGGCGAGCCGCGCGCGCTTCGAGCGGATCGTCGCGAAGCCCGACAAGATTGTGATCACATTGCCGAAAGGGGACGACGAGCGATTCTATCGGGAGAAGTTCGTCGAGTACACTCGCTTCGTCGCCGAGCGCTACGGTCATATGACGAAATTTGAACAACGGAGGGAGGATATGAAAATCGTCGTCAAGAACACGTTCCGTCGCCCGGAGGAGACGTTCGCGTTCTTAACGACGTTCGCCAAAGAATCGGCGGATGTGATCGCGCCCGCCGAATCGGTTCGAGAGGGCGCGGCGTAGCGAGGATTAGAGTTCGCGGAGCTCCTTAACAAACTTCGCGATTTGCTCGTCGTCGAATCCCTTATCCTTCGCGGCTTTCTCCAGCGTTCCCCAAATCGGCTCGCCGCACGCGAGGCACTTGATCCCGTTTTCCATCAGATACGTCACCGCCTTCGGCTCGATCTGCAGTAGCTCTTCAATTTCGATGTCCTTAGTGATTTCCTTGACGTTCGTCGTCATGGCGTTTCTCCTTCTTTGTTGTGGGGAATGCGAATATCAAACCCACCAAACCGCCGTAGAGCGTGGACGTCCACGGATTGCTTTGGATCGCGCAACCGCTTTCGCATCCGACGAAATGATAGTATGCGTAACCCGCGAGGGCGCCCAACACGACGGGCGCGGCGCGGAGGATGTACTTTTTCATAATGTGGATTCCGGTCGTTCTATTAGATATTGGATGCGTTACGTCGATAAAGGATTCATCCGCTTATCTTTTTCTTTATTCGTATATTATAAAGTTTATCCAACTTACGTTCAAACACGACGTTGACTGAAAAAAGACGCAAAGCGCTGAAGACGGTCTTGAAAGCCGCGATCGTCGTTTCGGCGGCGCTTGGGGCGGCGTCGTTCGTCGCCGACTACGGCTTTTGGCTCTCGCCCGCGTGGGCGCGGGTAACCTACGCGATCCAAGTCGGGGTCGTCGCGACGTTCGTCGTCTATCAAATCGCGACGGCGGCGCTGTCTCGTCGTCCGCTCAAATACGCGCACGGTCACAAAGTCGAGTTCGCGCTCGTGGCGCTCGTCCTCCTCGAGGCGATCCTCGCCATTTTCGAGTCGGGGCTTCTCCTCCGCCTCGGTACGGCGATCGGCGTCGATCGCGTCGCGCCCCTCTCCGTCGTCCTCGTGCAATCGTTGATGATTCTCGGATTTGCGGCGGGCGCGTTTCGTCTCAACGGCAAGTTGCTGGGCAGTCGCGTAAAACCCGCTCGCGTCTTCGTCGGCGGATTCGCCGCGCTGGTCTTTCTCGGAACGGGCGCGCTGATGCTGCCCAAAGCGACGGTGTCCGGCTCGATCAATTTCGTGGACGCGCTCTTCACCGCCACGAGCGCCGTCTGCGTCACGGGTTTGATAACGGTGGACACGGCGACCTACTTCACGCCGCTCGGCAAATCGATCATTCTCGCGCTCTTCCAATTGGGCGCGCTCGGCGTCATGGCGTTCACCACATTCTTCGCGCTCTTCCTTTCGGGCGGATTAGGGATCCGACAGCGCCGCATGATCCGCAACTTGCTTCCGATCGAGCAAACGCGCTCGGCGATGACGACGCTCCGCCGAATTGTCCTCGTCACGATCGGCGCCGAGGCGATCGGCGCGACGCTCGTTTTCTTCGGATCCCGCGACGCCTATCCCGACGACGTAACGGCGCTCTTCTCGTCGGTCTTCCATGCCGTCTCCGCCTTTTGCAACGCGGGGTTCTCGCTGTTTTCGGAAAACCTCGCCCACCCCGCGATACGCGATAACGAATTGTTCGCGGGCGTCGTCGCCGCGTTGATCGTTCTCGGCGGCTTGGGCTATCCGACCGTCCTTTCGATCGTCCAATTCAAACGCCGTTCCCGGAGGCGCGGTACGCGAGGACGGCTCTCGCTCCAGTCGAAGATCGTCTTGACGACGACCGCCGCGCTGATCGTTCTCGGCGCGGTCGCCTTCGCGGCGTTGGAATGGAACGGCGCGCTTTCGGGCAAAGACGCGGGCGCAAAACTATTCGCGGCGCTTTTTCAGTCGATCACCGCGCGCACCGCGGGTTTCAACACCGTCGATATCGGCTCGTTCGGCGTCGCCGCCTCGCTGGCGACGATCGCGTTGATGTTCGTCGGCGCTTCGCCCGGCGGCACGGGCGGCGGATTGAAAACCACGACCGCCGCGATCGGGGCGCTCGGCGTGTGGAGGCATCTGCGCGGGGGCGGAAGCGTGGAGCTGTGGGGAAGGGAGATCGACCGCGACTCGATTCACGACGCGACGATGAAAATAGCCGTCAGCGTCGGCGTCCTCTTCATCGGCGTCTTCGCGCTCGCGCTCTTCGAGTCCGCTCCGTTCCTCGATCTCGTCTTCGAGGCGTTCAGCGCCTTCGCGACCGTCGGCTTATCAAGGGGCGTAACGCCGGAACTCTCCGCGCCCGGCAAACTCGCGATCGTCGCGCTTATGTTCGTCGGACGCGTCGGCGTTCTCGCGTTCGCCTACACGCTCGTCCCCTCGCGACCGCGCGAGCTTCGACGACTCCCTTCCGAAACAATTTCCACGCAATAGGAGCGAAGGATGAAGAAACAGTTTCTCGTCGTCGGATGCGGCGACTTCGGTAAACGACTTTCCGTCGAACTCGAACGACACGGGGCGGACGTCCTCCTCGTCGAGCGCGACATGCAAATCGTCGAGGCGATGAAAGACCGCGTCTCATCCGCGATGCGCCTGGACGCTTCGAAGATCGAGGCGCTCGAGCCCCTTGAGATACCCGCGATGGACGCGGCGGTGGTGACGATGGGCGGACACTTCGAGGAGACCGTCCTCACGACGACGAACCTCATCGAGCTCGGCGCGAAGCGCGTCGTCGTCCGCGCCTCGACGACGAAACAGAAAGAGATCCTTCTGAAACTCGGCGCCCACGAAGTCTTTAACCCCGAGTACCAAATGGCGGAACGCCTCGCGAAAAAAATCTCAACCGTCGGCGCGCTCGACGTCGTTCCCGTCGGCGGAGAATACGTTATCTCCGAGGTGATCGCCCCGAGGCGCTTCGTCGATAAAACGCTCGCCGAGCTACGGCTCCGCGACAAGTTCGGCGTTAATCTTATCACCATCCTGCGAACGCTCGTCTCCGACGACGACGGAAGCGGACGAGAGCCGTCTCGCCAAATCGTCGGCGTGCCGACCGCCGACACGAAAATCCTCGAAGGCGACGAGCTGTTTCTCCTCGGCAAGGAGAGCGACATCGAAGACTTAATCGACTGACTATGGCTTATCTCGAATCCCATCTCTTCCGGCGGTTCACCGAACTCTCGTTCGGCTTCAGCTTGCGGTTCGACGGCGCGCCGCGTCCGCCCTATCATTTCAATATGTCGTACTCCGTCAACGACGACGAGCGACTCGTGACGGCGAACCGAGATCGCTTCTTCCGCGCGCTAGGCTTACGAATCGAGACGGTCGCGTATCAGCGACAGGTGCACGGGGACCGCGTTCGGATCGTCTCCGAGGCGGGCGACGCGGGGGAATCCGACGCGCTGCTGACCGATCGGCCGGGCGTCGGTTTGGCGATTTCTTCGGCGGATTGCTGCGCCGCGTTCTTCTACGATCCCCGGAACGCCGCGCTGGGGGCGGCGCATGCGGGATGGCGAGGCGCCTCGAACCGGATCGTCGCCAAAACGATCGCCGCTATGCGCGAGAACTTCCGAACCGACCCCGACGATCTTCGCGTCTATCTCGCACCGTCGATCTCGCAAGAGGCGTACGAGGTCGGACCCGAAGTCGCCGAACGCTTCGACGAGGCGCGACTTCTGCCGGCGGGCGACAGATATTTGCTGGACGTCGCGGGCGTCAATCGCGACCTCGTCCTCGCCGAGGGCGTCCGCCCCGAGCGGCTCCAACAATCGGCGCTGTGCAGCTTCCGAAACGACAATCTTTTTCACTCGTATCGTCGAGACGGCGAACGATCCGGCAGAGCGCTCGGCGTCGTAGCCATCCGACCCAACCAATAGGCGACCAATGACCAACATCATCCGCGTCAACAACGTCTCGTTTTACGCCTACCACGGCGTCTTCAAGAACGAGCGAAACGTCGGCGGCAAATTCGAGGCGGACGTCGAGCTCTTCACCGACTTCTCGCGCGCCGTCTCGAAGGACGACCTAAACAAGACGGTCAACTACGAACGGGTGTGGCAAACGCTGCACGAGATCGCCGTCTCGAAGAAGTACTACCTGCTCGAATCGCTCGCCAACCGCATCGTCGCCGAATTGTTCGAGCGGTTCCCGAAAGTCGAGAAGCTCGCCGTGCGCGTTCGGAAGAACAACCCGCCGATCGGCGGCGTGGTGGAGAGCGTGGAAGTCGAGGCGATCTTGACGCGCGAGGAGTTCGAGCGCCTACGAGAGGAGCGACGCGCCAACGGCGTCGAGGGCCTTTCGTGACGCGGGCGTTCGTCGGGCTCGGTTCGAGCGTCGGGGATCGACTCGACTTTTTGCGCCGCGCCGCGCGGGCGATCGCGGATTCCGAAGAGATTCGCCTCGTCGCGATTTCTTCGATCTACGAGACGCCCCCCTACGGCGGCGTCGCCGAGCGCGCGTTTCTCAACGCGGTCGCCGAGATCGAGACGTCGCTCGAACCAACCGCGCTGCTCGACCGTCTGAAGGATATTGAAACAGCGTTGGGTCGAAAACCCCGCGCCAAATGGGCGGATCGCGAGATAGATCTCGACATCCTCCTTTTCGGCGATCGCGTCGTCGAGACCGAGCGCCTCCGCGTTCCGCACCCCGAGCTCGCGCGTCGTTCCTTCGCGGTCGTTCCCCTTCTGGAGTTGGCGCCCGAAGCGCGCGACCCTGCATCAAAGCGAAATTTTTCGGATATTTGCGCGGGAGCGTTCCCCGAGAGTGAACCGGAAATATTCCCCGCGAACCTTATTATCAAAGAGGACGACGTTGTCTCAACCGACCGACGACATTAGACGTATCGCGATTGAAGGCGCCATCGGCGTCGGGAAAACATCGTTGGCGAAACGCCTCGCCGAGCGCACGGGCGCGCGACTCGCGCTCGAAGACTTCGCCGCCAATCCGTTTCTGGAGGCGTTCTATAAGGATCCGAAGAAGTACGCCTTCCAAACGCAGATGTTCTTCCTCGTCAACCGGTATAAGCAGCACGAGCGCCTTCGCGCCGAGGACCTCTTCTCCCAACGCCTCGTCTCCGACTACTCGTTCGAGAAGGATCGGATCTTCGCCTACCTCAACCTCGAGAGCGAGGAGCTGAAACTCTACGAGTCGATCTACCCGCTTCTCTATAAGAACGTGCCCAAGCCCGACCTCGTCGTCTTTCTCCATTCGGACGTCGATCGCTTATTGGCGAATATCAAGAAACGCGGCAGAGAAATGGAGGCGGGAATGACGCGAGAGTATCTGCAAAAGCTGAACGAGGCGTACCACCGTTTCTACTTCAACTACGACACCGCGCCGTGCCTAATCGTGAACTCGACGGAGATCGATTTCGTCGAAAACGACGCGGACTTTGAGGCGATCCACGACGCCGTTTTCCGGAAGGACCGCGGCTACAAAGAGTTTATTCAACCCGAATCCTCGATGCGTCTTGATTTTTAGAATCCTCTTGGCGATCCTCTTCGGTCTGCTGATTTACTTGGCGATCAAGGGGATCAAATTTCTCCTCAATCTCGCGCGCGAGATAACCCGTCAAAACGAGCGGATGACGCGCTCGTTCCGCGAACGGGATCGTCGCGACGTGGTGGACGCCGACTTCGAGGTGATCGAATCCGAGCGACTCGACGAGAACCGCGACGGGGAGAACGATCGTGGCGCTTCTCGATAATCCCCCCGTCGCCGTGCTCGATCTCGGCTCCAACACGTTTCATATGATCGTCGTCGAACGCGGCGAGGACGGGCTGCGCGTTCTCGCAAGCGAGCGCGCCGTAATCCGACTCGCGGCGATCGACGAAGACGGCGCCCCGACACTCGACGAATCACGCTTCGAGGCGACGCGACAATTCCTCGTTCGTTGCCGCGACCTCGCCGCCCTCCATGGCGCCCCGCTCCGCGCCTTCGCCACCGCCGCCGTTCGCGAGGCGCGCAACCAATCTCGGTTCCTCGAACTCGCCCGGCGCGTCGGCGTTTCGGTCGAAGTGATCGACGCGAAGCGCGAGGCGGCGTTCATCCTTCGGGGCGTCGCGGCTCGGTTGCGGATCGACGGGAGGCGGACGCTCGTCGTCGATATCGGCGGCGGAAGCGTCGAGTACGTCGTGGCGAAGGACGACCGCGTG
>WJMR01000020.1 GCA_014727845.1 Ignavibacteriales bacterium | reverse complement strand
TAGGAACTGTTCGGGAACGCCAAATCGGCGATGGCGGTCGTTTCGTTCTCGTTAACGGCGTGCGCCACGACGTAGGTCAGCTTCGCGAACGCGTCCTTCAATTCCGGTTTCAACGCGACGACGTCCTCGCCGAGAACATAGAGCGCCTTGATCCGCCCATCCTTCACGCCCGCCATCAGCTCGTCGAACTCGACGACGTTGTCGAATTTCGAGAGCGCCACTTTCGCGCCCGTCGCGTTCGGCGCGCGATCGTCGCGGCGGAGGATATCGTCCCCCCATCCCGCTTCGACTCGACTCGGCAACGCGATCGAACCCGCGTTGAGCGTTTCGGCGGCGAACTTTCCGAGAAGATAATTATCCTCCATCGTGGCGCCGCCCGAGGCGACAAATCCGATCTCGTCCCGCGAGAACGCCTTAAGCTCCGAGGCGGCGTCGGCGAACGCCTCCGCCCAACCGATCTTTCGCAACTCGCCGTCCCGGCGGATCATCGGACCGTCGATCCGATTCGACGCGTTGACGTGATTGAAGGTCGATAACCTACCCTCGTCGCACATCCACGGTCCGTTCACGTCCTCGTTGTCGCGCGGGGTCAGTCGCATAATCTCGTTGCTCCGCGTCCACATCTCGACGTTGCAACCTCGGGCGCATCCCGCGCAAACCGTCTTGGTGGAAGCCATATCCCACACGCGCGCCTTAAATCGGAAATCCACGCTCGTCAACGCGCCGACGGGACAGATGTCGATCGTGTTCATCGAGTACGGATTATCCATTTGACGCCCGGGGTAGGTGACGATCGTGACGCCGTCACCGCGTTTGGCGAAGGTCAGCTCCTTCTTGCCCGCGATCTCGTCCACGAAGCGGATGCAGCGGGAACAGGAAATGCAACGCTCGGCGTCGAACATCACGCGCGGGCCAAGGAGGTCGCGTTTGCGCTTTTTGTTCTTCGTCTCCGTAAAGCGGCTCTCGCCCACGCTGTGATGGTAGGCGTAATCCTGCAGCTTGCATTCGCCCGCCTCGTCGCAGATAGGGCAATCGAGCGGGTGGTTAATAAGGATAAACTCCATCACCGCGCGCCGAGCGTCGAGCGCCTTCTCGCTTTTCGTGTGAACGACCATCCCGTCGCCCGCCTTGGTGGAGCAAGAGATCGCCAGCTTCGGCATTTTCTCGACTTCCACCAAACAGATGCGACAGTTGCCCGCGACCGACAATTTCGGATGCCAGCAGAAATACGGAATGTCTATACCGGCGTCCAACGCCGCCTGCAAAATGGTTTGACCGTCTTTGAACTCGAGTTCGCGGTCGTCGATGGTGATCTTCGGCATTCGATCGTCCTCTTATGCTGCGGTTTCCCGGGCGTTGTCGCCCGACTGAATAAACACTTTGGTCATCGATTCGAGATCCAACAATTCCTTCGCCAGCTCGTGCACGTCCTCGACGGTCGTCGCGTCGATCTTCTCCATCGTGCGGGCGACGGGTCGCACGTCGCCGTGTCTGAGGAGCGAGGAGCCGAGTCGGAACATCCGACTCGAGGCGCTCTCCAACCCAAGCGCGACGCTCCCTTTGAGATATTCCTTCACGCGCTTGAGCTCGCGCTTGCCGAGCGGTTTTTCGCGGAGCTTACGAAACTCGCGGTCGATCGCGGCGAGCGCTTTTTGGCGTTGCGCGTCGTTCGTCGAGAAATAGACGCCGAACGACGAGGTCTCGCGATACGAATTTACGAACGAGGTAATCATATACGTAACGCCGAGTCGCTCGCGGAGCGCTTGGAAAAGCCGACTGCCGCTCCCCTCGCCGAGCGCGGTGGAGAGAACCATCAGCGGGTAGCGTCGATCGTCCTCGTATCCGAACGACTCTCGACCGACGAGGCAGTGCGATTGCAGCACCTCTTTCTCGATCCGACGCTCCTCGTAATTGGAGACCAATGGACGCTTCCGACGAATCGACGCCTTACCCCGCTTATCTCCAAAATACCGCTCCGTCAACGCCACGAGCTTCTCGTGATCGATCTTGCCGACGCATGCGACGACGAGATTGTTCGGTAGATACTTTCGGTTCATCCGCTCGCGAAGGTCCTCCCCCGAGATGTTCCGCACCACGCGCTCCTCGCCGATGATCGGCAGCCCGAGCGCGTTGCCTCTGAAGAGCGCCTTCTCGAACTCGTCGAAAATCAGCTCCTGCGGATTATCCTCGATGTCCCGCATCTCGTCCACCACCACGCCCTTCTCGCGGTCGAGGTCTTTGCCTCGGAAGAGCGAGTTCTCGATCATATCGGCGAGGACGTCGTAGGTCTTATCCAAACGCTTGACCAGCCCTCTGCCGTAGAAGCACGTGTGCTCCTTCGAGGTAAACGCGTTGAGATAGCCGCCGTAGGATTCGATTTGCTCGGAGATTTTTTTGGCGGATCGTTTACGCGTTCCTTTAAAAAGCATATGCTCGAGAAAATGCGCAATGCCGTTGTTCCTCCGCGATTCGTCGCGCGCGCCGACGCCGAACCAAAACCCGAGCGAGAACGACTCGACGTACGGCATGTACTCCGAGACGACGCGGGTCCCGTTGGGTAACTCGGTTAGTTGATAGCGATCGGAAACGTTGTTGCTCATAATCGTCAAGACGTTGGATATGAAATATAGAGAAAACCCTCTCTTCAATCAAACCTCGAAACGCGCTCTCGCGGCGTTTCCCCCGTTCGGTCGAGCCGACGGTCGGACCTCGCTTCCGCCCAACGTCGCCCGCCGAAGCGCCGTTCATTCTCGTTGATAAACAACGGCTCGTTTCGTAACTTTGCGTTTGTCATTTTTTGCGGAACAAGCGACTCGTCTATGAAAATTTCCGACCTGCTCAAAGAATCGTTCATCGTTCCCCGCCTCGCGGGAGAAACGAAGGAAGCGGTCATCAACGAACTAATCGATTTGTTCAAGGGCGACGAACGCGTCTCCGACCTCGAGGCGACGCGACGCGCCGTGCTCGATCGGGAGAAGATAATGTCCACGGGCGTCGGGAAGAGCTTCGCCATTCCGCACGGCAAAACCGACGCGGTTTCCGACGCGATTTGCGCCTTCGGAAAAACCGGCGCGCCGATCGACTACGACGCGCTGGACAAGCAACCCGTGCGCCTCGTCTTCCTACTCGTCGGGAAAGACAACATGGTTTCGACGCACATCAAGCTCCTCAGTCGCGTTTCGAGAATGATGACAAAAGACGACTTCCGAGAAAAGCTTATGGAGGCGAACGACGCCGACGCGATTCGCGCGTTGTTCGTCGCAGAAGAAAGCGATCATTAACCGCGCCCGCGCGATAGCCGCGCCCGCGTGAACCGCGCCCGCGCGATAGCCGCGCCCCGCGCGATCCAACACCGGGATTTTCCAAATGATATCCGCCATCAAAGGCGCCAAAGACATCCTCCCCGCCGAAAGCGGCAAATGGCGCCGACTCGAAGCCGCGGTGCGCGAACGTTTCCGACGCGCCAACTACGGCGAAATCCGAACCCCCGTTTTCGAGGAGACCGCCCTCTTCAAGCGCGGCGTGGGCGAAAGCGCCGACATCGTGCGCAAAGAGATGTACGCCTTCGAGGATATGAGCGGAACCTCCATCGCGCTGAAGCCCGAGATGACCGCGCCCGTCGTCCGCGCCTACGTCGAGCACAAACTCGGCAAATCGCAACCGCTGGTTAAGGCGTATTACCTAGCGCCAATGTTCCGACAGGAGCGACCGCAGGCGGGAAGACAACGCCAGTTCCACCAGTTCGGTTCCGAGGCGCTCGGCTCCGACGCCGCCGCCCTCGACGTCGAGACGATCCAACTCGCCTACGACCTCCTCCGCGATCTCGGATTGACTAAGCTCGACGTGAAGATCAACTCGCTCGGCAAACCCGCCGACCGCGCGAAGTTCGTCGGCGAGTTGCGCGCGTATTTGCGGGATAGAGAGGACGCCCTCTCCGAAGACAGTCGTCGTCGCCTCGACGTCAACGCGTTGCGCGTGCTCGACAGTAAGGACGAGCGCGACCAACAGGCGCTCGACGGGGCGCCGAAGCTCGCCGATTTCCTCGACGAGGAGAGCCGCGATCGCTTCGCGGAGGTTTGCGAGACGCTCGACGCCGTCGGCGTGCCTTACCTCGTCGAGGAGCGATTGGTGCGCGGTTTGGATTACTACACCGAGACGACGTTCGAGATTCAATCGCCCAGCGTCGGCTCCCAGAGCGCGCTTTGCGGCGGCGGACGCTACGACAATCTCGTCGAGCTTCTTGGCGGCGACCCGACGCCCGGCGTCGGTTTCGCGGCGGGTATAGAGCGGATTCTACTCGCGCTCGAAAACGAGAACGTCGCGGAAGAGAAGACCGATAAGATCGACGCCTACATCGTTTCGTTGGAGAAGAATCCTCGCGTCGCCTACCCCGTCGCCGTCGAGCTCCGACGCGCGGGTTTCGTCGCCGAATTCGACTACCTCGGCAGAAGCGTGAAAGCGCAAATGCGCGAGGCGAACCGACTCGAAGCCGAACGCGTGATCTTCCTCGGGGGCGAGGAAGCCGAGCGCGGCGAAGTTTCCGTTAAAAATATGAGCGGCGGCGAACAAACGACGCTGCCGCGAGAATCCCTCGTCAACCATCTGCGCGAAACGCGCTCCGCCTAATGCCTCTGCGTAAGAAGGGCGGCGCGGCGCCCACATCCAAACCGCGCAAGCGCTCGATCGAAAAGGCGAAAAAGGAAACGCCCGCCGAACAAAACGAGAATCGGATCGAGTATTACGTGGACGCCTTTTTCTCTTACGATAAAAACGAACATGTCGGGAAGTGCGCTTTCCGCGTGCGGACGGAGCGGCTCTTCAGCTCGCTCGAATACGGCGTCTCGGTCGAGATCGAACGAGAGAAGAACGTCGTCGATCTCGGGCTGTTCGGGCTGAGGACGAAGCAATCCTACGCCGTAAAACCCGCGCCGGCCGTGTCGATTGTGGAGATCGAAGAGACGATCGGCGCGGTAACCGTCAACGCGGTGAAACCCGACGGCGCTATTAATTCGGCGGAGTACGAATTCAACCCCTACACAAAGACGATGACGCTCGTCAACGAATTCCTCCCCGAGAAGAAGAACAACCGGCTCTTCTGCCGCTTCGGCGTCGCCGAGGAGCTCCACACGTTCGCGGAGTAGCCGAGTGGGTATGCGCGCGCTATCGGGAAGGAAGCCGACGCTCGAGGCGTTGCGCGCCGACGAGCCGATCGAGAAGATCTATCTGCAGGCGGGCGTCGGCGGCGGCTCGATCAACGAGATCGTGAAGCTGGCGAAGGAAAAGAGGATACCGCTGGCGAACCTCCCCCCGAAACAATTCAACGAACTGACGCGCCACCCCAATCCGCAGGGAGTCGTCGCGAAGTTGCGGGACTTCGAGTACGCCGACTTCGACGAGCTCGTCGAGCGCTCGCTCCGAGGCGCGGGATTGCTCTTGCTGATGGACGAGGTGCAGGACACGCGCAATCTCGGCGCGATGATCCGAACCGCCGAGGCGACGGGTTGCGACGGCGTCGCGATCACGAAACACAGGAGCGCGCCGCTGAACGAGACCGCCGCAAAAACCTCGGCCGGCGCGATCGCCCATCTCCCCGTCGCGCAGGTCGTTAATCTTGGAGAGGCGATCCGCCGACTCAAAGAAGCGGGCTTCTGGATCGTCGGCGCCGCCGTCGAGAACGCGCGCGACTATCGCGAGATCGACTATCGCGACAAGATCGCGCTCGTCGTCGGC
>WJMR01000019.1 GCA_014727845.1 Ignavibacteriales bacterium | reverse complement strand
TATTAATTTACCGATGTTTTATAAAAAAAGAAACGTGACGACCGACGCGTTAAACGCCGTCGATGGAGAGTTTTTTCGTAACGGCTTTTTTCCTAATTTGCGCGTTTGATTATTCGGCGATTTACGCCCACACAACCGAGCACAAGGGAGCGGATCGATGATCTATCTTGGCATAGGCGCCGTCGCGGCGCTCGTCATATATATAATAGTGGAGTATCGGATCAAGAAGCCGGACGAAATCGCCCTCTATGAAAAGGGCGGTGAAATCCGCGCGAGAAAAGGCAGGTGGTATCCGCGCCACTTTACGCTCGCCGTTTCGGGATCCGCGCATCCGATCTCGCTCGAAATTGAGGCGGAAGCGAAAGGCAAGCTGACCGTCCGCGCCGAGGTGGCGATAAGCGCGATCGCCTCGCGCGATCGGTTGGACGAGCTGGTGAAGGCGGGCGGATGGAAACCCAACGCCGTCGCCGTCGCCGCGAAAGAATTGACCGTCGTCGCCCGTTCGCTCGTCGGCGAATACGCCGAGGGAAAGGACGTCGAGGAACTGAGCGTCGAATCGCTCGGCGCGTTCCTTAAAGAGCGCCTCGCCTCCGCGGCGGCGTCGCTCGGATTGGAGACGCCGACCATCGTCGCCCAGAGCGTCGATCCCGCCGACGAGAAAATCGTCGAGGCGATGCGGAAACGGGAGTCGGCGAGAATCTTTGAGGTAACCGAGCGCGAGGATCAGAAGGCGCG
Source organism: Ignavibacteriales bacterium (assembly GCA_014727845.1). Taxonomy (GTDB): domain Bacteria; phylum Bacteroidota; class Ignavibacteria; order Ignavibacteriales; family Ignavibacteriaceae; genus WJMR01. The sequence continues at coordinate 4,907 of WJMR01000019.1, read as the reverse complement.
CGTGGAGGCGGCGCGCTCGAAAAACGACGCCGATGAGAAGATCGCCGAACTCGAGCACCGACTCGCGCTCAAGCGGCTCGATCTCCGGAAGGCGGAGGAGGAGAAGGACGCCCAACTCGCCGAACGCCGCGTCGCCGAGGAAGTGAAACTTAAACGCGAGCGACTCGACGCCGAGCGCGAGGAGCTGGCGGCGATCGCCGAACGTCCCGAGCTACTTATGCTCTCTCCGCAAATGGCGCGCCTCGCCGAATCCGCACAAACGCTGCGCAACGCCCGTACCGTCGTCTCGCTTTCGCCGGGCGACGTCGCCAACGGGTTCGACGCGATTCAAGCCGTCAAAGAGTTCTTCGCCTCGTGGACGAAGGACGCGAGCGACGAGAAAAAGAAACGCGGGTAACCCGACCGCCGCGAGCGGTTCGGCGTAATGAACTCGACCACCCACGCATATCGTTTTCGATGGCGTCGTATGCGCGCCTCGAAAGTCTCCGAGATTTCCGAAGCGACCGCCGCCTCCGCCGTCTCGCCCCAGGAGCGCGTCAATTTCCATATCGGCAATCCCGTCCAAGACCCGCGACTGAAGGATCTTTTTCACCGCCTCGTTCTCGGCGAGAGCGAGGGGCAATCCGAAGGCGCGAGAGAGCGCGACTTCCTGAAGCGCGCCTACGACGCCTCGATTTCGTACCTCCCGCGCGGCGGGTTTCCGCGCAACGCCCCGAGCGAGGCGATCAAACGATTCCACCGATGGCTCACCGAAAACCAACGCGAGTCGCTCGGCTACGACGTCGGCGTGGAATCGGGCGCGCGCGAGGTGTGCGTGTGCACGGGCGGCGCCGCCGAAACCGCCCGCGTCGCTTTAAAGACCGTCGCCGACTTCCTCGCCGCCGACCGCGTCGAGGCGGTTCTGCATCGCTTCAGAGCGCCGAGCGCCATGCTCGCCTTCGACGGCGTAACCCTTTCCGACGCGCCCGACGACGAACCGGGGCTCCTCGCCGCCCTTCGCGAGCGCGTAAAAATACCGAACGCCGCGCCCACGTTTCTCATAGCGGGCGGCGAGCTGAGCGAGGACGCGCGACGGACGTTGCGACGATTGGCGGTCAAGTATCCGCTCTACATAATCGAGGCGAACGGCGCGCCAAACCACCTCTCGATCGCGAGGGAGGCGGGGATGGAGCGACGCGTTTTGCGCGTCGTCGAACCCTCCGCGATTAACCCGCGACTTGCCGGGCTGGCGACGACGTTCGTCGCGGGCGAAACGAAATTTATCAGACGGCTCGAATCGACGCACTTCCGACTGAAGGGAACGCCCTCCGCCGCCGAAGTGGAATTGTTAGTCGAGGCGATGGATCGGATCGGCGAAGCGAACGGGGCGCGGAAGAACGACGCGACGCGGAAGAACGACGCGACGCCTCTGGAGTACCGACCCGCGCCGGGCGAGCGCGCCGTTGAACGCGTATCCCGTTCGGCGTCCAACGCCTCCAACGCCGTTGACCGCGTCGTCGAGCGCGCTTTCGAGGACGACGGCGTTCTCTCGCGCGTCGGAGAGATTGTTTCGCGGACGTTCGACTCGCGCGTTCTCGCCAAGCGAGGTCTCGCAGCGAGCGACGATCCGTTCGCCGGCTTTGGCGCCGAAGAGATCGTCCGGGAGTTGTTGACCCGTCTCGGCGAGACCGCCTTCCGCGACGAATTAGAACGCGCCGCCGTCGCGGCGTTCGCCGCGCGCCATCCGCAATACGATCCGCGGGACTGCCTCGTCGTCGGCGGTTCCTCCCGGACGGCGTTAGGGCTTCTCGGATTTTCCTGCGGCGTCGAAGAAGTCGCCCATCCCGATTTAAGCTGGACGTACGCCGACGTCTTCCCGAGCGCGGTTTCCGCGCCGCTCGACGGCGACCTCGAACTCGACGTGGACGCGTTGATCGATCTCGTCCGAGAGCGCGTCGAGCGAGACGTCGGTTGGAAGAGGCGCGGCGCCGTCGTTTTCAACAATCCCCATAACGCGAGCGGGATGAACTTCGGCGCGGAGCGAATGAAGGACGCCGTTACGCGCCTAACGCGGATGGGCGTTCGCGTGATCGACGATCTCGCGTATTGGAACGTCGCGCCCGAGGACGAATTCGACGGACCGAAGACGGTTAAGCGCCTCGCGCTCGAACTCGTCGAGGCGGGACGAATCGGGCGAGAGGATTTGAAACTCGTTTTGAGCGTGCACACGCTCTCGAAGACCGATTCGTTCGCGGGAGGTCGGCTGAGCGTCGTTGAAATCCCCGACGACGATTTGCGCGAGCGCTTCGACATAGTCAGACGCGCGATCGCGCCGAATCTCGCGGCGACCGCGTTGGCGTACCTCTTCTATCGCAATCCCGACGAGAAGACGCGCGCCTTCTGGTTGCTCCGCAATCGGATCCTCAAGGAGCGGATGGACGCGATGCAAGCGGCGGCGCGGAGCGTGCCCGAGGAGCGCAACCCGTTTGACTTACGAATAGAGCGGCCCAAAGGCGGACTCTATCCGCGTCTCGTCGTCGAGCGTTTGCCGGACGGCGTTTCGCTCGATTGGCTCGCCTCGGGGTTGGCGGCGCAGGGCGTCGGGATGGCGCCCCTCGCGACGTTCGCCGGAACCGCGCGCGGCTTCGAGCTCGGACGAAAAACGTTCCGGCTCACGCTCGGCGGATCGGACGACGCGGAGACGCTTGGATGGAAAACGAGACGCGTCTTCATCTTTATGAATCGGATGATCGCGCAGGAAAATCGCAAGTACAACAAGGCGATCTTCGATAAGCGCCGAGCGACCCCGGTTGCCGCGAACCGATTCGCCGAACGAGACGCCGCCTGGGACGCGACGCGCGACGCGATCCTCGATTCCGCGAACGACGCCTTCCGACGGGCGCAAAACGAAATCCGACTACCGAACGAGGACGAGCGCCGCAAGGAATTTCTCGACGAGTATTTGCCCGAGCGCCTCGAATTCATCGACGGCAGATATCAAGATCGTCGTCGAACGGCGGCGGCGCTCCTTTTGGAAACGCAAGCCAACCGCGGCGAAAAGACGCTCGAACGACTCGAGTACGAACTCTATAAAGACGATCTCGCCTCGCGCGAGGAACGTTTCCGCACGCGGCTCTACGACCGAACCGTGCATCCGACGCAGGCGTACTCGCTCGCCGTCGAGCGCGTGTTGGACGGGACGATACGCGGGGCGCTCACGCGGGGCGCGTACGACAAGGCGAACGCCGAGACGCTGGCGAACGAGTTGGCGCGGGAATACTTCGGACTGAACGTCGCCGTTACGTCCGCCGAGGAGGCGACCGAGGCGATCGTCGATCTCGACTCGCTGATCGACGTCGAGGACGAGGCGCGGTTTTCGTACGGCGAATCGTTCCGGACGTTCCTCTCCTATTGGGGCGATTGGGACGGCAGCTCGCGCCCGTCGGGGCAGGGGCACTACCTCGTGGCGGGCGCGGTGACGGAGAACGTTACTCGGATGGCGGCGTTGTTGCGCGCGCCCGAAGTCGCCGAGGCGGTCTATCGCCGAGCGCCGGAGTTGCGCGAGGAGATCGCCGAGTTGCCTCGGAAGACCGCCGAGTTCTGGACGCTCATGAACGACATCACGCTGTTGACGAACCAATTGGAGAAGCGCTTTCGGACGTCGCTTCCGATCTCCGCGCCGATCTCGCGGTGGCGGCGGGCGTTGCGCGCCGTAGGCGTCGGCGGCGATCCGACACTCAGACTTTACGAACATAACGACCGCCTCGAACGTCGGATGCGCGAGATGCGCGGCAAGCGGCGCGCCTCGATGGAACGGTTTTTCCGACTGAATAAAACCTTGCGCAAGGCGATCCGCTCGGAGCTCGCCGCGGCGCGCGAATCGTTCGGCGACGCCTCGAGCGCCTTGGCGTTCGCGAGTTATCGGGATTTACTCAAACGTTTCGCGCTCACGCCGCGCATTCATCAAAATCTTATCGTCGCGAAAGATCCGTTCGCGATCGACACGACGGCGCACAACATCGTCGAGATCAACGAGATCGCCGGCGCGTACGGCAATCCCGGTATGGCGTTGGCCTTGCAGATAAGTATGTCCACCGAGCCGGAGGCGCTCGTCGCGTTGGATCGCAAACTCCGCGCGAGACGCGAGCACGCGTTGCGCGAGACGCCCGGCGCCGAGATACCCGTCGTCAAATCGATTCCGCTCTTCGAGGATATCGACGCCGTCCGCTCGATCAAGCGCTATCTCGACCGCGTGTGGGACTACGCCGTTCAGAGTCGAGGGTTGGCGCAAGATCCAAGCGACCGCTTCGCGGAAATCGTCGCCGAGATATTCGTCGCCGGCTCGGATTTAAGTCAGCAAACATCCCAGACCGCGGGCGCGGCGCTCTATCGGGAGGTGAAGTCGAAGACGTTGGAATGGCTCGCCGAGCGCGGACTCGTCGGCGCCGTGCGGATGAAACTCGGCAGCGGCGAACCTATGCAGCGGCAAGGCGGCTATCTATCCAAGCATGCCGGCGAACCGCTCGTGCCGGAACCCGACATCGTCGAGCGACGACTCGGGACGAAGGCGGGCGAGGCGACGCGCCGCGGATTGCGATACGCGAAGAGCCCGATGACGGGCGCGTTGGACGGGGGCGATCTGCGAACGTTCCAGAGTTTTATTTCGGAACATCTCCGTCGCGTCTCACTCGCGGAGCGCGCCGACTTCCTTCTGCAGGTGCGCGAGAAACAACGACAATACGAAGACGAACTGCGTCGCGCCGCCGAACCGTTCATCGAAACGCGGCTTAAGTTCTCCGACCTCGGGTTGCGCGAGCTCGAGCGAGTCTCGGGCGGATTACGCGACGAGCTGTTCGATTCGTTCGTCGAGATCGTCACGAAAAATTTTCGGCGGATACTCTACGGCGCGAAGGAGGACGTGGTCGGGC
>WJMR01000146.1 GCA_014727845.1 Ignavibacteriales bacterium | reverse complement strand
GTTCGGCGAGCTCGACGCCCCGCTCGACTTCCGTCGCGCCTTCGGCGATCGACTTAACGGCGACGTTCGCCTCCTCTCGCACGTTCCGAATCGTTCGGGCGATTTCTTTCGTCGCCGTCGTCGTTCGTTCGGCGAGCTTGCGTACCTCGTCGGCGACCACGGCGAAGCCGCGCCCTTGCTCCCCCGCTCGGGCGGCTTCGATGGCGGCGTTGAGCGCGAGGAGGTTCGTCTGATCGGCGATCTCGTCGATCACCCGGGCGATGCCGCCGATCTCCTCGCTCCGCTCGCCCAATCCGCGCACCGTTTCCGCGGCGTTCTTCACCACCTTCTCGATTCGTCGCATCCCCTCGACGCTCCGCTTCACCACCTCGCCCCCTTCGGCGGCGATGTCGCCGGCGCTTCTCGCGGACTCGGCGGCGCGCGACGCGTTGGTCGTCGTCTCGGCTATCGTCGCCGCCATCTCCTCGACGGCGCTCGCCGTTTCCGAAATGCGGTCGCTTTGTTGACCGGAACCCTCCGCGAGTTTCCGCGCGCTATTTGTAATCTCGTGGCTGCCCGCCGTCGTCTCCTCTATCGACTCGCGCACTTTGCCGAGCATCATAGAGACGCTCTCCAACGCGTCGTTGAACGGTCCGAACAAATCGCCGATCTCCCCCTCCTCTCTTTCCAACCGAACCGAGAGATCTCCGTCGGCGAAAACGCCGATAGCGTCGCGCATCTTATCGGTCGTGGCGCTCAAGTATTGCTCTCGCTCCAGAGCGGCGGCGGTCGCCATCTCCACCTTCGCCTCCACGCTCGCTTTCTCTTCGGAAAGTTGTCGGTTGGCTTGCCTCACCGCGGCGATCATATTTTGGAAACTCGCCGCCAACTCGCCGACTTCGTCGTCGGCGTCCGCGTCGATGTTTACGTCGTAATCGCCGCTCGCCACGTTGTGCGCCGCGTCGTTCAGTCGGAGGATGGGGGCGGTCACCTTCCGCTCGGTGACGACGACGGCGAAGGAAATAAGCGCGGTGAGCGCCAACCCGACGAGTATCACGATCAGCGTCAACTCGTCCGCCGCGGCGAGCATAGCGTCTTTCGGCACGACGAGTAGCGTCGCCCAATTCGTTTCGCCGATCGGCTCGTAGAAGACGACCGCCTCCTCGCCCGTGTGCTCGTCGCGCATCTCGATAAAGCCCCCCTCGCCCGCAAAGACGCGCTCGGATAGTTCCGTGTATTCTTTCACGCCGGATTTCTCGGCGACCGAGACGAGCGTCTCGACGCCGACGAGATCGCGATCGGGATGCGCCACGAAGGCGCCGCCCTCGCTCACCACCGCCGCGTAACCCTCGCCAAACGGCTTAACGTCCTTCACGAGGTCGTACATATAATCGATAGAAACGTCCGCCCCGACGATCCCCTCGAACACGCCGTTCTCGAGTAGCGGAAAGACGTGCGAGATCATCAGCACGCTGTCCCCGCCCTCCTCGAAGGCGTAGAAGTACGGCTCGACGATCACGTCCTTCTTCGTCTCGCGAGGAATGACGTAGTAGTCGCCGCTGAAGTCTCCCGCCTCCGAGCAATCGAGCGTAAGCTCGCCGTCGATCCAATACCAGAAAGGCGCGAGCCGTCCGATTTCGCTCGAACCCGCGTCGGTGTTCCCCATGAACTCTTCGTCGCGCCCGTCGAACGCGCCCAATTCGTAGGTTACGTAGCAGGCGAGGAATTGCGGGAAGTCCTCCAACGTGGAGCGGACGAGACGATTGACGTCGTAACGGGTGAGGTCGTCGCAACACGTTAGCGTCGTCTCGAGTGCGCTCACCACCGCGTGGTTCTTCTCGAGCTCGACGTTGATCTGCCGCGCGTATCGCTTCGCCGTTTCGGCTTCGAGTTTGTACGCCGCGTCGGCTTCGTGGGAGCGCATATAGAACGCGAGCACGATCGACCCCAAAACGAGAAACACAAGGATCACGGGAAGAACCGCGACGAGCATCTTGGCTCTGATCGAATGAAACATTGTCGCCCTTCTGGTGTGTTATTAACGTTTCAAACGGAACCGCTCCCCTTACGACCGACGTTCAGCCGAGCGCAATATAAAATAAAGATAACGAAAAGGAAACGCGCGCGGCAAGCGGCGCCCTCCGAGGTTGAAACCGCGACGTCGCGTTTTCATTCGTCGATAATATTTGTATTTTTTTCGATTCAGTAATCGGAAGCGTTTATGTGTCAATCCTTACTCGCGCGCGCGGGCGCGGTCTTGCTTTTCGCGTTCGCCGCTTATGCCGACGGTCTTCCGCAATCGCGATTCACGACCGTCGATCTTTCCGACTATTTCACGATGGACGCCGTTTCGACGGCGTCGGCGCCCGCCGAGGGCGAGATCGACGGCGAGTACGCCTTCCCGGCGTCGCGCCTACCGACGCCGGGAACCGTCGAGCTCCTCGACGCCGTCTTCCGCTTCCCCCCGACCGACGGCGACCGGCTCAACGCGTTCGTTCCCAAAGGACAAACCGTCGAAGTTCCGCGCGGACGATACGAGTCCGTTCTTTTCCTCGGCGCCTCGGTGCACGGGAGCGCCGAGACGAAGGTCGAGCTAACGATCGAGCTTGACGGGCGCGTCGGCGAGATCGAAGAGACGCTCCGATTCACGAACTGGTGCACTCCGAAGAAATTCGGCGAGCTGGTCGCCGCCGAATGCCCGTATCGGTTGGGGGCGGGCGGCGAGGCGCCTCCGACAAATTACCTTTGGCTACAACCGATTTACCTTCCCGAGGGCGCCGTCCTCCGAGCGATCAAATTCCACGATCAATGGAAGTTCCGAATATTCGCCATCACCCTCGACCGCGAGCGCTACGAGTTGCCGACGCCCGAACGCTTTGAGTACCTCCTCTATCGCGTCGAGCGCTTGGCGCCGTCGGGCGAGGCGTTCGCCGAAGCGTTCCGCACGCTCGACGGACTCTCGACCGCGTTGGGAATACCGTGGGTGGCGGAAGACCTCGCGAGGATGCGCGACCTTTTCGTGGATCGCTACGACTATGACGACCTGTTTACGGAAGTCGTCGAACCGCTCGAGCAGAAATTGGCGCCGTTCATCGAGCGCGTCGCCGAACTCGACGACCGTACGCGACAATGGCTCGAACGACAACCCGACGACCCCGACTTCAACGCCACGCTCGTCGGCCATTCCCATCTCGACGCCGCGTGGCTCTGGTCGAAACACGAG